>CALXCH010000017.1 GCA_944386735.1 uncultured Clostridia bacterium | reverse complement strand
AAAGTTGACCTTTTTTTATATCAAAATTTTTTTTAATTTTTGATATTTTCTATTGACTTTTCATAGTTGGTCTCCTAATATAATTAATTTTATGAAAAATAAAAAAATATAGAACAAAATTATGGACAAAAAAATAACCCCCATCTCTCATTTGAGAGATGAGGGTCAGTAGACCTAGTATGAAAATACCTTTACATCAGTCAATCTAATCTAAATGTCATATGTGGTTTCTTTAAGTTGCTTTTCAGAAGTTTTATTGCTTGCTTCGATTACTCCCTTTTTTAGGAGTTGCGCTCGCTTGATACAACGTGTAACAACTTGCTTTTTGCAATCTTCCGTTGTATATTCATTATTTCCATAAATACAACAATGCCCACAATACCTACCATTAACTTTCTCTGTTCTTACCAAGGCTCTGCCTTCTGCCATCACCTTGTCCTGTTTTTTGCCTTCTTCTGTAACTTTCACATCAAACAGATAAGAATCTCCATCCCAATGCAAAAGCAACGTCTTGACATCCATAATGTTTTCCTTTCTAGCTAGCTGCCTACTTGTTTACCAAATCCATTTAGGACTTAGTATATATAATTATAGCACCGTTTTTACTAGTTTGCAATATTATTTATTTTTCCTTTATAAAACAATTAATTTTAATAAATTTTTTCTTGCTATTATCAATTTTCCTAGTTGGATAAATTTGTAAATTTCTATTGACATTGTTGATATTTTGACATATATTGTTATTGTTTTTGGAAAATTAAGGTATTTTGTTTCTTTTTGTCACGGGGACTTTGTTTCCTATTTTTTATAATTTATTTAAGAGGGTGATATTATGCTCAAATTCGCCATTTGCGATGATAACGTAAACATTTTAGATAAGTTAGAAAAAATGCTAGAAAGTATCTTTACCAAAAACAACTTTGACGCATCTGTAGTGTTTACCGCAAGTACTACTAAAGATATGTTAGATTTTGTAAGTCAAAATAAAGTTGATGTAATTATGCTTGATATAAACCTAAAATCTAATAAAAACGGATTACACCTAGCTGAAGCAATTAGAAAATTTAATAAAGATTCTTATCTTATTTTTACTACGGGACATCTAGAATATATAATGTATGCTTATAGATTCAAAACTTTCGATTATCTTGCAAAACCTATTACCTACGATAGACTAGAGGAAACAATTATAAGATTATTTGAGGATGTTAACGGACAACCAAAAAGATACATTAAAATTGATAATAAAAATACAATTGTTGATGCATCTGAAATTGAATATATCAAAAGAGATGGAATGAAATTGATATTTCATACTGCTTCTCGTGATTATGATTCTTATAGCTCTTTTGCAAAAATCCAAAATACTTTACCTAAAAATTACAAAAGATGCCATAAATCTTGTATTGCTAACCTTTCTCAAATAAAAGATGTAGAGCCAGTTTCTGGTATTATTACTTTCAAAGATGAAAGCACTTGTGAAATCGGGCCTAAATATAAATCAGATTTAATGGAGGTTTTAAAAGATTATGGAGATTTTGAATAATATTTGGAATACTATTAGTACTCCAAATATTCAACTTGTAAATATAATTTCTATTCCATTTATGTTGATAGAAATTACTTTAATTATGTATTTATTTCTTTCTATAATGAGTTTATCTTCAACTAGAAAACAAAGAATAATATATGTTTTAATAAGTTGGTTGATTGGAATCTTTACTATGCTTGTAATCCCTCATCCTTTCAACATATTTATAAATTATTTTATAGTTATAGCTTTACAATATGTAATATTTTCTAATCCTTTTTTAAAAAGTATTACATCTAGCGTTTTAGCTTTAATTATTTATAACTTAATTGGTATTTTGATATTAAATCCTTTTATTAAAATTTTTAATATCAATACTAATCAATTATATTCTATTCCTATTTATAGAATATGTTATATTTTTATTATATATATTATTTGTACAATATGTGTTGTTATATTAAAAAAGAAAAATTTAGATTTTCAATTTTCTGATAATATAGATAAGAAAGATAAAATCATTATAATATCAAGCTTACTATTTGGGATACTCGCAATTATAATGGAATCTATAACACTATTTTACTATGCAGATAATTTACCTTTTCTAATTACCTTCTTTAGCTTTATCTCATTTTTTGCATATTTTGCTATAAGTTTTTACAGCTTAACAAAAGTCTTTAAATTAATTGTAGCAAAGCAAAAACTTGAAAGTACTGAAGAATATAATAGAAGTTTATGTATTTTACATGATAATGTTAGTGCATTTAAGCATGATTTTGATAATATAATTACAACTATTGGCGGATATATCAGAACTAATGATATGAAAGGTTTGAAAAATTATTATGTTCAATTAGAAGATGATTGCCAAAGAGTAAATAATTTTTATTTATTGAATCCTGAAATTATAAATAATGATGGAATTTATAACTTACTAACAACGAAGTATCAAGAAGCTGATTCTAAAAACATAAAAGTTAATATGACTTTTCTTTTAGATTTGAGTACTTTACATATGAAAATATATGAGTTTGCAAGGATTTTAGGAATATTGCTTGACAATGCTATTGAAGCAAGTTCTGAATGTGATGAAAAGATCATTAATTTGGAATTTAGAAATGACTCAAAAAATTCTAGGCAAATAATTTTAGTCGAAAATACCTATAAAGATAAAAATTTGGATACAGACAAAATTTATAGTAAAGGTTTTTCTAGCAAAGAAAATCACACCGGACTTGGACTATGGGAAGTTCGTAAATTAATTAAGAAAAATAATAATGTTAATTTATATACTTCTAAAACAGATAAATATTTTTCACAACAATTAGAAATATATTATTAGAAAAGAAAGTAGATTTATTACCTACTTTCTTTTTTCAGGATTGTATATATAACTATTTAAGTTACATCATTGGCAAAAATATTTATTTCGGACTATTCTTGCCAATGACTACTTTAATATTAAAAATCCTGTTTTTTTCTAGCATCTTCTTCCCTGTTTTCTTCAAAGAAATATTACCACGATTTTTTTGTTTTTTCATATTTATTTTATAAAACATTAATTTTAATTTATGAAAATTTCTAAAACAATTTTTATATGCATTGTTGTTAATTTCACAAATAATACAATTTTGTAAAATGATATTATCATTTATTGTTGTATTTACCAACCTCTAGTTAATAAATTCACTTTTTTACTTTTCTTATGCACAAAAAAATGAAGAATGTGCTATTTACACAAACTTCATAATATTAAGTAAAAAATCTCTTATTTATTTTATTACATTCCTAAAAAAAATGGTAGCGAAGATGTGATTCGAACACATGACCCTTCGGGTATGAACCGAATGCTCTAGCCAACTGAGCTACTTCGCCATATCAAACAACAATACTTATTATAAAGGTAGTTTTTACATTTGTCAAGGTAAAAATACAAGAATTTTAAAAATTCTTGTATTTTATCTTTCAATTTCTTTATCTAGCTCATCATCTCTTTGGTCTCTATTCTGAATTGTTGGTTCTTTTGCTCTAGTTCTTCTACTTTGTTTTCTTTCTGTTCTTCTTCCTTTGCCCATTACTTTAACGTCTGGATGGTTTAACATTGCTTCTAAAGAACTTATATCACTTTTTGATTCTGATAATATTTTACTATATTTATTATTAAATTCAATTATTTCTTCATTATTTTTTTCTTCTAATTGGCTGTCAGAACTAACAAAAGCTTTTATTAATTCCTTCCAACTTGTTTTTGCTTCTCTTTCCATAGTCTTTAAGTTTTCACCTCTCTTTTTAAACGTAAATTAATTATAACATAAACAATTAAAAAAGGCAAGCAATTTATGAAAATTTAAGCTGTTAGTCTATTTTTTACATTTTTTGTAATTTTTAAACGATTAAGACCTATCCTCTAAAATCTCATTTAGGATTTCAACACATCTTTTTGAGGCTAACTCTAAATTTTTATCAAACGTATTTGCATTATTACCATCTGGTGTATCTGAAACTCCTCTAATTACAATAAATGGTATGTTGTCTAAATAACAAACCTGGCCTATAGCTCCACATTCCATATCAACTACATCTGCATCAAAAGTAGCTCTTATTTCATCTCTCATAGAAATCTCTGTGCAGAAGACATCTCCAGTTGCAACTATTCCAAATTTCACATTATAATCTCTTTGCTTCTTATTATTTATTATCTTTTCTATTCTTTCCAAAGAAATACTATCACATTCAACACTATTTCCTACTCCAGTTATATATCCTTTGCTATGTCCAAATGCTGTTATATCAAAATCGTGTTGAACAACATATTTTCCTATTAAAATATCACCAATATTAAGCAATGGATTAATAGAAGCTGCTGCTCCTACATTTATTACTTTATCTACTTTGTATTTATCTATAAGCAGTTGTGTAGTTCTTGCTGCATTTACTTTTCCTACTCCACTTTGCACTAATATACATTTTTTCCCTTGTATTTTTCCTTTATAAAAATCTAATTCATAACTTTCTTCTAATTCTACATCTTCCATTAATTCTTTAACCGCATCTTTTTCTTCTTCCATTGCAACTACTATACCTAGTTTATCCATTTTTATCACCTCATTTAATGAATACTGTATTTTTTATTGAGCTGATTATAACATAATGTTTAATATTTGTCTAATATAATAAGTCTTTTATGTCTTCTTTTCCATTCCAAACATAAAAATCTTACTCATTAAATACTAGATTTTTTATAGACAAAAAATATTTTTATTTAAAACTTGCAACTTTTTTTATTTTAATGTAATATAATAAAGTAAATTGAAAGAAATGCAAAAATTAAATTTTATAAGAAAGGAGTTTGTAGTTTTAGTTATAGCGCCAGGACACTTTTAAAAGTGTTGACGAGGTCTAAGGTTATCGAACTTTTCGGCGGGTGCCTTAGTGGCTTTAGCTTAAGGTCAAAGTATTAATTCAAAAAACAGTAGTAATATTGTAACAGAAGATTAATACATTTAAGCTTTATTTTGCATAGCTTTCAATTCCATAAAAAATATATATTTAATTTTAAGGAGGATTTACTATGTGTGGAATTGTAGGTTACATAGGAACAAAAAAAGCAAGTCCAATTCTTATTAATGGACTTTTAAGATTAGAGTACAGAGGTTATGACTCAGCAGGTATTGCAACTATTGAAGATGATGGCCTTTCTATTATGAAAGACAAAGGAAGGGTTAAAAATTTATATAATTTACCAGGAATTGATGATTTAAAAGGAACTATCGGTATTGCTCATACAAGATGGGCAACCCACGGAAAACCATCTAAAGAAAATTCTCATCCTCATGTTGATAATTCAAAAAGCTTTGCTGTAGTTCATAATGGTATCATTGAGAATTATAATGAATTAAGAAAGTTTTTAACAGATAATGGTTACACTTTCTATTCTGAAACAGATACAGAAATTGTACCTAACCTAATTCATTACTATTATACTAAAGATACTAAGGATGATGACTTAAAATTTTTAAAAGCTGTAAAAAATGCTTGTAAAGATTTAAAAGGAAGTTTTGCTTTAGAAATTATTTCTAAATATGATAAAGACCATATGATTGTTGTTAGAAAAGATAGCCCTCTTGTTATTGGTAAAGGTGATGGAGAAAATTATATTTCTTCTGACATTCCAGCTATTCTTTCTTTTACAAGAGAATTTTATTTATTAAATGATTTAGAATTTGCTGTTTTATCAAGAAATGATGTTAAATTCTATGATACGGATTTAAAACCTATTGATAAAAAAGTTGAAACTATTGAATGGAATGCTGCTAGTGCTGAAAAAGAAGGTTATGAAGATTATATGTTAAAAGAAATTCATGAGCAACCAACAGCAATCCGCGAAACAATAGGTGCTAAATTAGATGAAGGTACAAAATGTACTTTTGATGAATTAGATTTTACAAAAAAATATTTAAAAGGATTACACAAAATTTATTTAGTTGCTTGTGGTACTGCAATGCATGCAGGTCTTGCTGCTAAAAACATATTAGAAAAACTTTGTAGAATACCAACAGAAGTTGATATTGCTTCCGAATTTAGATATAGAGACCCAATTATCGATGATAAAACTTTATGTATTTTCATTTCTCAATCAGGTGAAACTGCAGATACAATTGCAGCATTAAAACTTTCAAAGCAAAAAGGTGCCAAAACACTTGCTATTAGTAATGTTATCGGAAGTTCTATAACAAGAGAAGCAGATTATTCTATATATACTCACGCAGGTCCAGAAATTGCTGTTGCTTCTACAAAAGCTTATACTTCACAAGTTGTACTTCTTGCTATGCTTGCAATTTACTTTGCAGAAACAATGGAAGAATCAGAAGTAAAAGTTCTAAATTTAAAGAAGGAAATTTTAGAATTACCTAAAAAAATAGAAGAAACTTTAAAATGTGAAGAACGCATAAAAGCTTTTGGACATAGAATTTACCAAGAAAAAGATGTATTTTTCTTAGGAAGAGGAATTGATGAAACAGTTGCAAGAGAAGCAGCTTTAAAATTAAAAGAAATTTCTTACATTCATGCTGAAAGTTATCCTGCAGGAGAATTAAAACATGGTCCTATTGCTTTAATTGAAAATGGTATTACTGTTATTAGTATAATAACAGACCCAAAACTTGTTGAAAAAACTGTAAGTAATATTGAAGAAGTTATTACAAGAGGAGCTAAAACATTAGTTATTACAAATCAAAATATAGATAGTAAACTTTTTGATACAGTTATTCGTATTCCTGAAACAGATCCTTTTGTTTCTCCAATACTTTCTGTAGTTCCACTTCAACTTCTTGCATATTACATCTCTAAAGAAAAAGGGCTTGATGTTGATAAACCAAGAAACTTAGCAAAATCAGTAACAGTTGAATAAAATGTCGCACCGGGGACGTTTCCTATGCACACAAAATGTCGCAAAGGAAACGTCCCAAATGCGACATTCATCCAATTAAGAGTTTAATTACAATTAGACAAACAACACCTGGAAGTCCTAGTAATCCGAACTAATATACTTGTAAAAAAATTAAGCCCTATATGAAAGCCGAAATTTGCTCCTATTAAATTAATTATAAAGATTACTGCTCCGCCTAATATAGAATTTATTATTAATTTTAATATTTTTTTTAAAGGCACAATAAAAATTCTACCAAATATAAAAATAAAACATATGCAAGCTAAATATGTAATAATATTAATGTCCATTTTTATCAACTCCAAATTAAATCTTATTAATTTTTATGATAAAAAATGGACAAATATTACTAACCTACCTCTTCTCCTAAAAATGTATATTTCTTATTATTTATCATATCTACCTCTATTCCCTTTAGTTTTGCAAGCTTAATTAGATAATCTAATTTTGCCTGATTCGCTTTTATTTGATAAGTATAATAATCTATTAATTCTTCTTTTGCATATTCAAAATTCTTATTATCACTTTTTAATTCTTCTCTAGTTTTTATAATTGACCTTATTAACTCAATTTCTTTTTCCATTTCAGTCTTTTCAACTATCTTTTCTTCTCTTTTATATTCTTCTTGCATAAGCATCTCCTTTACTATTATTTTATTTTCTATTTTGTTTCTATCTTTTTGCTTTATATTTTATTTCTATTATATTCCATTACATATTTTTCTATTCAAAAATATTTATTTTCTAAAAAACACGATTATTTTTCTCAAAATACTTGTTTTTTTGCTCATTTTATAGGATAATATATATGTATGAATATATTTAGTTGAAAGGATTTTTTAGATGAAGTATATAGATAAATTTTTAAAAGTATTAAATACTGACAGAAATACTTTTGCAACATATGTATTAACATTAATTAGTGTATATTTAGCAGTAGACAGATTAGTTGAAATGTTACTTATGATATTTACTGGTGTATCGTACTCATATTGGGGACCTATTACATATACATTTGCACTTGCTTGTCCAGTATTTGCTTTTCTTTTTTCTGGGCAATCAAAATTTGCAACATCAAAAGCTAAAAAAGTAACATTATTCTATTTATATGCAATCGGTTTATATATAATTGCACTTTCAATGTTTACTCAATGGCTTAACATGGGAGCATGGTTATTACTTCTTTCAGTACCAGGTTATACAGAACTAATTACTGATTTTTCTGATTTAGTAACACCAGCAATGGTAAGTATTTCATTATATTTACCACTAGCTAGCATCTTCCCATTTTTTAAGAAATTATATATGGGTGTTAATGATAGTAAAGACCAAATCCGTTCTATCTGGGATTATGCTGGAATTAGCTTAGAGAGTAAACCAAAAGATGCAGGAGTATATTCTTGTGAAGTTTACTTATGTTATGATAGTGAAACAGGAAAATCAATTACTATTCCAGAGGCTTCAAGATATCAATCATTATTTGTATGTGGTGGTTCTGGTTCTGGTAAAACTTCTTTAGTATTTGAACCATTATTTGCAAGAGACTTGGAGAAAAAATATTTCTTTAAAGAAGTTTCAAAAGAAATGGGTTACACTGCTTTAAAAACAGGATTAGCAGTACTAGATGCGCCTTATGAAAATGAATACTTAAATGAAAACTTTAATTTAAACATGTTAATTCCTGTAGATGGTAAAGAAACATTATTTAAATCTTATATGAAAAAAATGATTTTAAGCTCACTTGGAACTGATATAACTTATAAAAATATAGGACTTACACTTATGGCACCTGATTATGAAGTAATTAGCCATATGATTGAAGTTTGTGATAACTTTGGTATTAAATACAATTTAATAGATCCAAATAATCCAAACTCTGTTGGACTAAATCCATTTGTTTATGAGGATTCTTCTAAAACAGCTGCAGTAATTTCATCAGTAATAAAATCAATGTATAACACTGCACATGCAGATGTTGATGAAGCATATAAAGAAGATATTGTAATTCAAGCAATTGAAAACTTAGTAGTTTTACTAAAAGAAGTTTATCCTAGAATGAACGAAGGAAGACTTCCTAATATGGAAGATATGCTTAAAATGTTTACCAATTTTGATTTAATAGAAAAAATGTGTAAAATTTTAGAACATGAAATAGAAAATGATAATTTTGCTAAAGATAAATATCGTGTATTATTAACATATTTTAAAAAGAATTTTTACAGCGATGCCCCTGCAAAATCTACTATGGAAAAATATATCTATTCTGTTGTTAGTCAATTAGATAACTTGCTTAGAATACCTGGAATAAAAGGTATTTTATGTAACAGATATAACAATATAAATTTTGATGACGTACTTGCAAACTCTGAAATTATATTTATCTGTACAAGACGTGGAGATTTAGGTGCTGCTGGATATAAAGCATTCGGACTATTCTTTTTACTTACAATGCAAAATTCAGTACTAAGACGTCCTGGATCAGAAAGTACAAGAGTTCCTTACTTTGTGTATATTGATGAATTTTCAGACTTTATTTGTAAAGATACAGAAGCAATGTTTACTATGTATAGAAAATATAAAGTTGGAACTACTATTTCTACTCAAAGTTTACAACAACTTGAAACACCAGAATTATCAGTAAATTATAGAGGTACTATCCTTTCTAACTGTGCTAGCAAGATATTTACTGGAAATGGTGAATATGAAGAACTAAAATGGTGGGAAGGCGAACTTAGTAACCACAGAGAATGGACTTATTCAAATAGCATGGATATGAGTAAAGGTGAATATGATTCTAAATACGGAAATGTAAAATGGGACTTTGTAACTAACTTTAAAGTAGGAAAGCTTCAAACAATAGGTCTTACAGATTGTGCTTATAAGATTAGAGCTTCTAATGGAAAATATATGATTGGACCTGGTAAGCTATTATTCTTAGAATCAAAATATAAAGAACCACATAAAATTAGAACTTATGATTTTGGTAAATATTCTGATGGTGTTACAACAGACACAGAAGATGATACTAGTAGTAAAGCTCACAAGAAATTCAATCCAAAGAATATTAATTTTAGAGATAAAAACAATGAAATTGACCCAATTCAAACAGACACAACTGATTCAAAATATATGTTTGACAACCAGGATGCAATTGTAGTTAACTTAAGGAAAAGAAAAAAACAATAAAATAAAAAATGCTATAGAATTAGAATTTTCTATAGCATTTTATTTTTGTTATTTGATAATTTTGTTTTTAAAATTGTATTCCTGTTAATTGTATTATAATTCCTGATATTACTCCAATTGCATAAAGCAAACCAGTTATTTTTAAATTCTCTTTTATTCCATTATTCATTTTGAATAATACTATTAGTCCAACACCTGCTCCAACTAGTAATCCAGAAATCATTGTCGCCGCTGGAATTACATTTTCTAAATATAATTGTGTTAATATAACAGATGAAGCACAATTTGGAATTAAACCTATAATTCCTCCAAAAATCGGTCCTAATATTACATTTGACTTTACAAATCCTGCAATTGTATCTTCTCCAATAAAATGAATAATTATATTAATAACAAATGTAATTATCAAAACAAAGAAAAATATATTTATTGTATGCTTTAAAGCTGATTTAAAAATTCCATGGTCACAATGGCAATGTTCTTTTTCACATAAATCTATTATTCTTTCATCTTCACTATCTTTATTTCTTAATCTTAAAACAAAATCAATTGCAAAACCTGCAATCATACCTATAGCTATTTTTATTCCCAATATTTTTAAAAGAGTAACTATAGATGCTCCCTCTGAAATAAATATTGGTATCATTTCATCAGATGTAGATAAATATACAGAAATAAGTGTTCCTAGTGTTATTACTCTTGCAGCATACAAATTAGTTGCTGCAACTGAAAAGCCACACTGTGGAAATGCTCCTAAAAGACTTCCTATAAGTGGTCCAAATTTTCCAGATTTTTTAATTGTTTCCTTAGCTTTTTCACTAGTCTTATGTTCTATGTACTCCATTATTAAATAAGTGATAAATAAAAACGGCAATAATTTTATACCATCAATTAGTGTTTCCTCTATAATTTCTAACATATTTTTCTCCTTTTAACATTATAATATTATCATAAATTTGCAAAAAAGTAAAGAAGTTCGAATATAAAGAGGCCACCTCATTTCGAAGTGACCTCTCGAGGAAATTCTATGCCTCCTTATGCAAAAGAGCTGTTTCCTGTGCTATCTCATCCCAATAGTTAAGGAACTGTTCTGAAATGGAGTAAAGAAAAGTTTTGGTTCTTGGCATATAGCCAGCCTTTGCTATCCTTCTCCTGTTTTCATCGGTGTCTGAGTTTCTCTTAACCATTATCGCAAGATTACCATATTCAGAATCAATGGTAGAATACCCTCTAAAGGTAATTCCCAATTTATGTTGAAGAATCCTAGTTTCCTCTCGCAAGAAACTAATTTGCTCTTCTTTTTCTTCCGGCAGATCCCGTTTAGCTACAAAAAACACTCTATTGTCTTTAGGAACAAATCCCAATTCCAACAGATGCTCCTTGTTCTCATCGGTATCATCGTCAAAATTCACTTCAACAATTACTTCATTCCCTTCAAGATAAACATCATTGAATTTGATATTAGCGTCTAGAAGCCGCTCCTTTACTTTTTGTGTTTGTTGTTCGTTCATAGTGCATTTCCTCCTATACTTAGAGTATGTCTATACTGCACCTTAATTATACCACTTTTTTACTAAATAATCAAATTATACAAAGATTAACGTCTTCTGAATCTACCACAAACACATCCAGTTCTGCCATTATTATTAGAATTTGGTATAACATTAATTCTAGCAGTTACTCCGTTACTTCCTACATTATTACATCCATTATTACAATCACAATCGTTATTATTACAAGAGCAAGAATTATCCATATTAGAACTAATTGTTAATAAATCATTATTTCTTCCATTTGCACAATTACTTGATATAGTGAGCAAATTACCATTTTCAAGATCTCCACATGAGCTATTTATTGTAAGCAATTCATTATTGTGACAACAGTTATTCCTATTTCTTCTACAACAATCATCTTCTCTAGAACATTCATCTCTTCTTCTTTCACCTAGTCTATTTATTAATCTACATATAATACAAACTATTAAAGCTGTTATATAACTTATTATTGTATATATAATTGTTGCTATTAAGAAATTTATATTATTTACAATAAACGTAATGACTAAAAATATAGCAAATACAATTGCAGCAACTAGTGCCGGCGACTTAAATATTCTTTGTAAAGCTATAGAAATAATCACCGTCGCAATTGGAAGTGCAAAAAATAATAGTAAAACATTCATATTTTTTCTCTCCTTTATGTTTTACTATATTTTATGCATATTAATTAATTTGGTTAACAAAATATTATTCATATTCTACATTAACTAAAAATAATCCTTGTGGCGCTAAAGTTTTCCCTGCTTTTTGTCTATCTTTAGATTCTATAATATCTTTTATTTCTTCTGGCTTAAATTTTCCAAGACCTACATCAACTAAAGTTCCAGCAATTATTCTTACCATATTATATAAGAAACCATTTCCTGTAAGTTCTATCCAAATTCTTTCATCTTGTTTTTCTATTACTTCTGCCTTATAAATAGTTCTTACACTACTTTTGCTACTTGTTCCACTTGCTCTAAAAGCCTTAAAATCATGTTCTCCTTCAAAGTACTTTACAGCTTCTTTCATCTTTTCTACATCTAGCTTTACAGGAATATGTGTTTCTAAATTTCTATATATTGCACTTCCATATTTAGAATTATTTATAACATATCTGTATGTCTTTTTCTTACAACTTAATCTACTATGGAATCTTTCATCTACTTCTTCTGCATTCTTTATTCTAATTGAAGATTTCATATTACTATTTATTGCAATTGGAAATTTTTCTATAGGTAGTTTTGAATTAGTTTTAAAGTTTGCAACTTGCGAGATTGCATGAACTCCTCTATCTGTTCTTCCAGATGCCATTAAATCTACTTTTTCTCCTGTTATTTTTCCAATTGCTTTTTCAATAGTTCCTTGAATATTTAGTTTATTTGGTTGTTTTTGCCAACCATTAAAATCTTTTCCATCATATTCTATAGTAAGTCTAATATTCCTCATTTTTTCCAACTCCTAAAATGATAAAAGTCGCTCTATTTGCGACCTTTATTTTTCTTCTTTTTTATTTTTTTCTTCTTTAGCTATATTCTTATCTTTCTTTAATTTTTCTCTTAAATCTTTTAGCTTATTTTTTCTTTGTTTTTTCTCTACTGCAAATCTTTTTGTTACAATATTACTAATTAATATCTTCTTTAAAACATCTTCTCTTACATCAGCAATTAATGTGCCATCTTTTGCAACAGATATTTTTCCTGTTTCTTCTGATACTACTACTGCTATACTATCTGATTCTTTTGATATTCCTATTGCTGCTCTGTGCCTTGTTCCTAACTCTTTTGCAATATCTTTATCATCTGCTAAAGGTAGCACACATGCAGCGGCTGCTATTTTATTTCCTGATATTACAACAGCCCCATCATGCAAAGGTGTTTTAGGTACAAATATATTTACTAATAATTGAGGTGAAACATCTGCATCTAGCGGTATTCCTGTTGCTATTATATCTTGTATTTTTATATCTCTTTCAATTACAATTAAAGCTCCCGTTTTAGTTTTTGCAAGCTCTGTTGCTGCAATTACTATTTTATAAATATCCTCTTTTGTCTTTGTTGCTAAATCTTTATCAATTCCAAAAAACTTACCTAATTTATTAGTTCCAAGCTGTTCTAGCCCACGTCTTAACTCTGGTTGGAATATTACTATAATTGCTATTACTCCTAAATTCATTATTCCAGTTAAAATCCAATTTAAAATTTTTAAATTTAATAAGCCACTTACCCATGTGGCAACTATTAAAAGAGCTATTCCTTTTATTAATTGCCAAGCTCTTGAACCTCTAACAACCTTTAAAAAGCAATATATTAAAAAGCATACAATTGATAAATCTAATATTAAAGTTACAAGTTCAAATGGATTTGATTGTAATGATTTTATATATGCTACTATATTATCTCTATAAAAATTCTCCCAATTCATTCCTAAATCAATTACCATATAATTACTCCTATTTTTTTACTAAAATAAAGCATAAATAAGTGTTACTGCTGTTCCTGCTACCATCAAGATTGCAAGAATTCCTGCTGTTACTTTAACAAATATTTGTCCTTTATCATGTTTATTATGTTTTTTCTCTATATTTACATTTGCATCTTTTTTATTCATTTTATTCAATCCTTTCTATAAGTATTCTACAATATTATAGCACATTTTATAAATTTTTCAAATATTTATTCTTATTTTCCAAAATTTCTCGTTTTTTATTTTATTATTTTTATGATTGTCTTTAAAGGCTCTGCTTTTTCTTTCCTTATTTTAATAATTTTCTTTATAGTTTCCTTTGCAGACTCTAATTGTTCTGGATTATTTACATGAATATATGCTAATTCTTCATCTTTTGAAACATAATCTCCTATTTTTTTTGATAATACAATTCCAACTGTCTTATCTATTTTATCTTCTTTTCTTATTCTTCCAGCTCCTAAACTGCAAGCTAACTTTCCAATTTCTTTTGCATCCATACTATAAATATATCCTGATTTTTCACTATAAATTGGCTCTACGTATTTTGAGTCTTCAAAATTTTCTAAATCTGATAAATAAGTCTCATCTCCACCCTGCATTTGAACTAATTCCATAAACTTCTTATATGCTTTTCCATTATTTAAGTTCTCATTTAATAATTCTTTAGCTTTTTCTAAATCCTCTGTTATTCCTGCTAACACTAACATATATGAGCCAAGTTCTAATACAACTTCTTTAACATCTTCATTAATATTTCCATTTAAGGCTTCTATAGCTTCTTTTACTTCTAAAGAATTTCCTATACTTTTTCCTAATGGTTCATCCATATTAGTTAATACACATACCGTTTCTCTACCTGCTAATTTTCCAATTGCAATCATTTCTTTTGCAAGTTTTTCAGCATCATGTAAATTTTTCATAAATGCTCCGCTTTCCAACTGTTACATCTATTACTATTTTATTAGCTCCACTTGCTATTTTTTTACTCATAATGCTAGAAGCAATTAAAGGTATACTTTCAACACAAGAAATTGAATCTCTTAAAGAATATAACTTTTTATCTGCAGGTGCTAAATTTAATGTCTGTGAAATCATACTAATACCTATTTTCTCCACATTTTCTACAAACTTGTTGATACTTATGTCTGTTTTATATCCTGGAATCGCCTCTAATTTATCTACAGTTCCTCCAGTAAAACCTAATCCTCTACCTGACATTTTAGCAACAATGACTCCACAAGATGCAACTAATGGAAGTAAAATCAAAGAAACTTTATCTCCTACTCCTCCTGTTGAATGCTTATCTACAATCACCTTACCTAATTTACTTAAATCTAAAATTTCTCCTGAATGTGCCATAGAAATAGTCAAATTAGTAGTTTCTTCATCTGTCATTCCTTGTATATATATCGCCATAACTAGTGCTGCAGCTTGATAATCTGTTATTTCTCCTTTTGTGTATCCATTTACAAAAAATTCTATTTCTTCTTTAGAAAGTTCTTTTTTATCACGTTTTTTTTCAATAATTTCCAATATTGTCATAATTTTCCCCCGTCTTTATAATGCGTAAAAATTTATTTTTTATCCATTTGTGAAATGCTTTGTAAAAGTTGTTCTGTGAATTGGGCAAAGTCCATATTCCTTTATTGCTGCAATGTGTTTTGCTGTACCATATCCTTTATTTGATATAAAACCATACTCAGGATATATTTCATCCCATTGTCTCATTATCCTATCCCTTGTTACTTTTGCTAAAATTGATGCTGCCGCTATATTATAGCATCTGCTATCTCCTTTTATTAATGGCTCATATGGTATTCCTCTTGTATTTATGTGCTCTAAAGCATCTACTAATATTAAATCTGGTTTTACATCTAAACCATCTACAACTTCAGTTACTCCTTTTTTGGTTGCATTTAATATATTTATATCATCTATTACATCATGGTTTATTACTGCAATTGAATAGCTTATTGCTTCTTCTTTTATAATGTCATACAATTTTTCTCTTCTTTTTTCTGTTACTTTTTTAGAATCATTTACAAATTCTATCATTGAATCTTCAGGCATAATAACTCCTGCTACAACTACAGGTCCAGCAAGTGGTCCTCTTCCTGCTTCATCAATTCCGCAAATATTTTTAAATCCTTTACTATATAAATCTTTTTCTAGTTCTTTTAATTTTGTTAATCTTTCTATTTCTTTTTCTTTCATTTTTCTTCCCTATACTTCCAATTTATCTATCTCTGCTAATGAATAATGTCCATCATATCCTATAGTATTATATACTTCTAAGGTTAAATTAGTATCATCAAATTTTATTAAATAATTTTCTCCATCTTCTAACTTAATATCTTGTAATCCCCACAAACTCATTGTATCTTCTGTTACTATATAACAATCGTTAACTGGTATGCTAGATGGTGCAGATATTCCATTTGCTGGTTTCATTTTTGCCTCATCTTCATATACTTCTTTTCTTACTTCTGCCTTTTTATTATCATCTGGTGATATTCCCATTTTAAAATTTGCTTCTTCTACATATTCTTTTGCTTTTGCCTCAATTAATAACATATTTGTTCTTAATTCTTCTAATGTTGCCTTTTTAATAGTATCGCTTCCATATTTAATTCCTATACCAGCAAGAATTAATAATACTATTGCTGTAATTACTAAAACCATTAATGTTATTCCTTTTTCTTCTCTTAATTGTCTTATTTGCATTTATTTCACCCTTTACTTTTCTTTTTATTTTTTATTTTTACTTATTATATATTTTAAAAGGATTTTTTTCAATAGAAAAATAAAATAAAGTATATTAAATAATCTCAAACATACTTTATTTTAAATTAATATATATTATTTTATTTTAGATGTTCTAAATCCCTCAAAAAAGTATAAACGAAAATCTTTCCAATTACATATTTTGTCAAGAAAAATTCTATTTTCTTTCACAAAATCTTCACAAACCTATTGTATTATATCATTGTATTAGGATAAGATATATAAAGATATTTTAGGAGGTCTTGAGAATGGAAGAAAATAATGATAACAATAACAAAAAAGAGGTTGTTTATGAAGTAAAGCCAGAAAACAACACAAATTTTAAAGCTGTACAAAATCCTAGTTCTTACAAAAATTATGAAAAAACTAAGAAACAAAAATCAGGAGCTGGTTTTGGAAGAAGTGTTTTAATACCATTTGTTAGTGGTGTTGTAGGATGCGCTGTAGTAATAGGAACTTGTTTTGGTGTTCCATCTATTCGTTCTAGCATACTTGGAACTGAAAAATCAAATACTACCTCATCAAGTTCTACAAATACAAGTGGCTATGTAAGTCAAACTTCACTTTCTAGTTATTCAGATACAGCTGTTTATGCTGCAAACAAAATATTACCTTCTATTGTTGGAATTACAGTAGAATATAATGTAAATTCTTTAATGTCAATGTTTGGAAACAGAGGTCAAACAGCTACAGCTACAGCAACTGGTTCTGGTATTATAATTAGTGAAGATGGTTATATTTTAACTAATAACCATATAGTTTCAAGTTCATCAGAGGATGATTATTATGAAGTTTCATCTGCTACAAAAGTAACTGTCAAATTATTTAATGATGATACAGAATATGAAGCCAAAATTGTAGGAACTGATGAACAAACAGACTTAGCTGTTATTAAAATAGATAAAAATAATCTTCCAAAAGCTGAATTTGCTGATTCTGATAACATTAAAGTTGGTGAATTTGCAATGGCTGTTGGTAATCCATTAGGTATGGAAAGTAGTATAACTTGTGGTGTTGTTAGTGCTGTAAATAGAAAAATTACAGATAGTGATGGAAATACTTATACTTTAATTCAAACAGATGCTGCAATTAATGCTGGTAATAGTGGTGGTGCTTTAGTAAACAGCGAAGGCCAAGTTATTGGTATTAATACTTTAAAACTACAAGGTGAAGGAATTGAAGGTATGGGATTTGCTATTCCTATTAATTCAACAGAAGATATTACTTCTCAACTAATACAATATAGTAAAGTAAAAAGGCCATATATCGGAATTACAGGTATGGACCTAGATGAAAATACTGCAAAAGCAAACAATTTAGTTGTTGGTGTTTATGTAAAAGCTATTGATGACTTCTCTGCAGCTGAAAAAGGCGGAGTTAAACCTGGTGATGTAATTATTGAAGCAGATGGACAAAAGATTACTACTATGGATGAACTAAATGAAATTAAGAATAAACACCAAATTGGAGATACCATGACTCTTAAAGTTAATCGTGATGGACAAGAAAAAGATTTAACTGTTACTCTTGCTGAACAACCTTAACAAGAATAAAAAAACAAAGATAGAAACAAAGATAAACCTTATTATTACTTGAAAAAGTTTTAATAAGGTTTATTTTTTGTTGGGATTATCAATAAAGTTTTACAAAATAAATACTGACATATAAATAAATTCGTGATATATTCATTTCTGTTGGATTATTTTCCCCTTTCTAGGTCTAAGTGCATAAATTAATATTTAAAATCAGAAAAATAAATATTATTTTATGCACTTACGCCGTTGACATAGTGTATAAATCTTACGTTAGTATACTATCGTTTTACTCAAAAATAAATATTTATTTTTTATAAAAAATTAATTTATAATTTATTGTTTATTCACTTTCAGTTCACAAAATGGACAAATTTCATTATTAAAATATAGACATAATCAGTCAAGATACTGATTTAAAATAAAAAACATCCCCTTTTATTTTCAAAAAGAGAAGCTTGCGCTTCTCTTATTTTTGGTTTTTTATTCTTAATTTTATTTTTTTATTTTCCTGTTTTTTGACCCCGTCCCAAAAAACAGCAACATGCTATAAAATAACTAAATCCATTTCACTAGTATCTGCTTCATTTCCATAAGCATAAATTATATATAAAGCATCTGGTGTTAAATAAAATTCTGTTGAATTTTCTAATTTATAAATATCACTATCTATATCTCTTGTATAAATATTATATCCTAAACTTTGTAAATCTTTCGCCTTTTTTTCTTCTTCTTGTACTTTTGTATCTATTCTATTTTGAATATCTTGTTCATCTAGTTTTTCTATTTTCAATACTTCTTGTAGTGTTATTTCTTTATTATTTCTTAAATCATAATTATATGTTTGTATAATAACTTTTTGTGCATTAGAACCTTCCTTTAAATTAGCTCTTATCATAAGTGATAAAATTCCATCTTGCACACTTGCAACATAATCAACATCATAAATTATATTAGAATTTTGACTTTTTAATACATTATTTGCAATATTTAAAAATATATCTTCTATTTGTTTATTATACTCATCTGTTATTTCATTATCTACATTTATATGCGGAATATTTACCTCTAAATTATAACTATTCAATTTAGCTTCTTTTTGTTGATATCCTGTATATACTAAATTTTTATCCTGTTCTTCTTTTTTATTATTATTTTCTCCATTATCGTTATTTATACCATTTATAAATAAATTATTAAATCCTGTCTCTAAATTAATAGTTTCCTCTTCTGTTTTATTTCCATATGGCGATTCGCTTCCCAAACCTATAAAACTTCCTAGATCTATTCTTGCATAAAATTGAACATAAAAAGCAACTATAACACATATGATACAAACCAAAATAATAGATACATATAAAATTAGTTGTCCCTTTTTAATTGCATTTTTCTCTGGCAATGTAACATTCATTTTTTTACCTCATTTTTCTTTTTTCTTTTTAGTCATATCTATTTTATTATAGCATTATTTTTTTCATTAATCAACATTATTTTTACATTAATCTTCCCATAAATTGTTGACTATTCCTTGATTTTAGAGTATTATTATATAGATGTAAATTTATAAAGAAATGAGGAATTATAAGTATGTTATGTTCAGAATGTAATAAAAAGCCTGCCATACTTTTTTATAAAAAAATAGAAAATGGTAAAGAGTCTTTAGAAGGATATTGCTATGACTGTGCCAAGAAAAAAGGTATTGATCCTGCACAAGTCTTATCAGAGCAAAATAATATTCTTTCAAAAGATAAAGTAAATCTAAATGATATGACTGAACAATTTGAAACTATTTTTAAAGATTTGGCAGAAAATATCAATTTAGAAGATATTGAAAACATGGAAGGAGCTATCACTTTTGATAATCAAGGAGATGATGATAACCCTGATTCTCCAAAAATAACAGGAGCTGCAATTCCTATAGGATCTATATTTGCTAACATGTTTCAAAATAAAAATGGTAATGACGAAGAACAAGAACCAAGTAATGGCAGAAAAAAAGTAAGAATAGAAAAAAAGAAAAATAAAAAACAAAATAAGAAAAAGAAATTCTTAGATACCTTTGGTACTAACCTAACTGAAAAAGCTAAAAATAATGAGCTTGATATAGTAATTGGTAGAGACAAAGAAATTGGAAGAGTTATTCAGATATTAAATAGACGTTCTAAAAATAATCCTTGTTTAATTGGTGAGCCTGGTGTTGGTAAAACTGCAATAGCTCAAGGACTAGCAATTAGAATTGCTAACCAAAATGTACCAGCAAAACTTTTAAATAAAGAGGTTTACTTATTAGATATGACTTCTATTATTGCAGGAACACAATTTAGGGGTCAGTTTGAATCTAGAATGAAAGGCATTATTGATGAATGTAAAGAATATGGAAACATTATTCTAGTAATTGACGAAATACATAACATTATTGGTGCAGGTGATGGAGAACATTCTATGAATGCTGCAAATATTTTAAAACCTGCCCTATCAAATGGAGAAATTCAATTAATTGGTACAACTACATTAAAAGAATATAGAAAATATATTGAAAAAGATTCTGCTTTAGAAAGAAGATTCCAACAAGTTTTAGTTGAAGAACCAAATGAACAAGACTCTATTAATATTCTAGAAGGTATTAAAAAATATTATGAAGAATATCACAAAGTAAAAATCTCCTCTGATGTAATTCGTCAAGCTGTAATCATGTCTGAAAAATATATTCACGATAGATTTTTACCTGATAAAGCAATTGATATTCTAGATGAAGCCTGCTCTAGAAAGAACTTAGAAAATAAAGCATTATATAAATTAGAAATGTTAAAACAAGAACTTTCTAAAGTACAAGCTGAAAAAGAAGAAGTTATTGCAGCTGATTCAACAGAAGATTATCAAAGAGCAGCTGACCTAAAAACTCGTGAATGTCAATTGATTGAGGAAATCGATAAATTGAATGCAAAAGCAAAACCAATGCAATTAACAGTACAAGATATTGCAAGTGTAATTGAAAGTTGGACTAAAATTCCTGTTAAGAAAATAACAGAAGAAGAAACTCAAAAATTATTAAACTTAGAGAAAAATCTTCATAAAAGAATTATTGGTCAAGATGAGGCTGTAAGTAGTGTAGCAAGAGCAATTAGAAGAAACCGTGCAGGATTAAAGAGTACTAATAGGCCACCATCATTTATATTTGTAGGTCCTACAGGTGTTGGTAAAACTGAACTTGCTAAATCCTTAGCATATGAAATGTTTGGAAGTGAAGATTCTATTATTAGAATTGATATGTCTGAATATATGGAAAGTCATTCAACTTCTAAA
>CALXCH010000016.1 GCA_944386735.1 uncultured Clostridia bacterium | reverse complement strand
TTATTAAAATAAAATAAAAAACTAAGATAAATGGAGATATCAAGAGATATTTATTCATTTATAGAGATAGGAGGAATTTAAAATGAGTGAAGAAAATAAAGAAAACTTAGAAAACAATGAAAAAGTGGAGAACCAAGAGAAAGGAAAAGAAGAAATAGTAGAACTAGATGATGAAATAAAAACAGAAAACGATGGAATAAAAATATCTGATGATGTAGTTGCAGTAATAGCAGGAGTTGCAGTATCAGAAGTTGCAGGAGTTGCTGGTATGGCAGGAGGATTTGCCGGAGGAATATCAGAAGTATTTAGCGGAAAGAAAAATCTAGCAAAAGGAATAAAAGCAGATATAAATGAAAATAAAGCAAAAATAGATGTAAACATTATAGTAGAATATGGTTCTAGAATACCAGATGTAGCATTTGAAATTCAAAATAGAGTAAAAAAAGCAGTAGAAAGTATGACAGGATTAAAAGTAGAAGAAGTAAATGTACATGTACAAGGTGTAAATACTGATACAGCATCAACAGAAAAATCAGACGAAGATGAAGAAAACTAGAATAAAAATAAATTTGAAATAAAAAACATTTAAAATGGAAAAGAAAATAAATAGAAAAAGGAGAATAAGTGGAATGAAAATTTTAGAAAAAATAACATTAATAATATATTCTTATATCATGTTAATATTATCAATAATATTATGTTTGCTTATATTTGGATGGCTAGATATGGATTTAGTTGGAAATATATGTTATAGAATTATAGTAGGAGAAACATCAAGTAAAATATTACTTGGAGTAAGTATTGCATTTATCTTGCTTTCTATTAAATGTATATTCTTTGATTCAACATCAAGAGAACAAATAAAAGAAAGACAAGGAGTTTTATTAGAAAATGAAAGCGGAAAACTTTTAATTTCTAAAGAAACGATAGAAAATTTAGTAAATTCAGTAGCATTAAATTTCCAAAGTGCAGAAGATGTTACAACAAGAGTCGAGTTAGATAAAGATAATAATGTAAATGTATATGTGAATTTAATAATAAGTTCGGATGCAATTATTAAAGATTTATCAGCAAACCTTCAAACTAAAATAAAAGAAAAAATAAAAAGAGCAACTGATTTAGAGGTAAAAGAGGTAAATATTACTGTAAAAAAGGTTGCACCAAAGGAACAACAAGAAGCTTAAAATAGCATGAAAGGAATGATGGAATATGAACGGATTAAAAGACTTTTGGGAGCATTATAAAGGAGCAATTATAGGTATAGTTATTGCTGTTTTAATATTAATAACAAGATTACAAGATTTAATATTAGCGCTAGTTGTTATTATACTTGGAGCTATTATTGGAAATTATGTACAACAAAATAAAGAAGATGTAAAAGCAAAATTAAAGAGCTTTATAGATAAGATGTAGAAGGGGAAAAAAATGAAACGTTCAGAAATAAGAGAAGACGCATTTAGATTAATATATAGCTTAGAAATACAAAAAAGTGACAATTTAGAAGAACAAGTAGAACTCTATTTAGAAAGTAATAACATAATAGATAAAAATGCAATAGAATATATAAAAGATGCAGTATTTGGAATAGAAAAAAATAAAGAAGAAATATTAAAAGAAATAGAAAAATATTTGAAATCAGATTGGAAAATAGATCGTATTTCTAAAATTGATTTAAGCATCCTAAAACTAGCTATATATGAAATAAAATATAAAGAATTACCATTTAAGATAGCGATAAATGAAGCTGTAGAACTAGCAAAAAAATATGGAGAAGATACATCTAAGAAATTCGTTAATGGAGTACTCGCAAATGTTATAAAAGAATAGAAAAGGATGAATATTATGAGATATAGTGATATGGCAGTTACTGTTTCTGACTTAAACAGATACATAAAAGAAAAGTTTGCAAACGATGAAAACTTAAGTGGTATTTTAGTTAAAGGAGAAATATCAAATTTTAAAAATCATTATACAGGACATATGTATTTTACATTAAAAGATGAAAATTCTTTGATTAAATGTGTATGTTTTAAAACATATGCTGAAAAACTAACTTTCATGCCAAAAGATGGTATGAAAGTTATAGTTTTGGGAAGTGTTTCTGTTTTTGAAAGAGATGGTGTATACCAAATATATGTAAAAATGATGGAAGAAGATGGCCAGGGAGACTTGTATACTAAATATAAAGAGCTAAAAGAAAAGCTAGAAAAAGAAGGATTATTTGATGAAACACATAAGCAAAAAATACCTCTTATGCCAAAAGTAATTGGTGTTTTAACTTCACAGACTGGTTCTGTAATAAGAGACATAATAAATGTTTCAACAAGAAGAAATCCCAATGTATATATAAGATTATTTCCAGTACCTGTGCAGGGAGAAGGAGCAGCGGAGAAAATTGCTGATGGAATTAAATTTATGAATGAAAATAATTTAGCAGATGTGTTAATTTTAGCTCGTGGTGGAGGATCACTAGAAGACTTATGGCCATTTAATGAAGAAATTGTTGCAAGAAGTATCTATGAATCAAAAATACCAATAATATCAGCAGTAGGACATGAAACAGACTTTTCAATATCAGACTTTGTAGCAGATTTAAGAGCACCAACACCATCAGCTGCAGCAGAGCTTGCTGTACCAGATGTATATGAGGTAAAAAGAAAAATAGATAACTTCCAAGATAGATTAAGAATGGCTTTATTAAAAAAAGTAGAAGTAATGAAATTAAGATATGATAAATGTATGGCAAGTGTTGTATTTAAAGAGCCATTAAGAAAAGTTAATGATAATTATTTAGCAATAGACAATTTATTAAAAAGATTAGAAGCTTCTGTAAAAATAAAACAAGAAAAAGAAAAAAATAGATATATAGAACTAGTATCTAAGTTAGATGCTTTAAGTCCTTTAAAAACATTATCTAGAGGATACTCAATAACAGAAAAAGATGGAAAGATAGTAAAGAGTAAAGACGAATTACAAAAAGGTGACTTAGTAGATTTAAGATTTACAGATGGAAAGAAAAGTGCAATAGTAAATTAAAAAATAATGAAAAGAAAAGGACACAAAAAGAAGGGTAAAAGAAATAAAAAGAAAAAAGAATAGGAGATTATAAAATATGAGTAAAAGTTTTGAAGAACAAATGGGAAGTTTAGAAAAAATTGTTTCTGAATTAGAAAAAGGAGATTTAAATTTAGATGATTCTGTAACGAAATTTGAAGAAGGAATTAAAATCTCAAAAGAATGTAATAAAATATTACAAGAAGCAGAAAAGAAAATCACTATGTTAGTAAAAGAAGATGGTGAAATAAAAGAAAAAGACTTTGAGACAGATAAAACAGAAGAATAAGACAAAGGGGAGAATTTTTAGAGATGGAAAATAATTTTATAACATTTATTCAGAATAAATATGTGTATGTTCCATTTTTATTATGGTTTGGAATACAGTTATTTAAATTAATATATGATTTAGTTACAACTAAGAAATTTAATTTTAAAAGAATATTAGGAGCTGGAGGAATGCCAAGTTCACATTCTGCAGTTGTAACAAGTCTTTGTACATTAATAGGAAGAAATGAAGGTGTAGGTTCACCTATATTTGCACTATCACTCGCATTTGCATTTGTAGTTATGTATGATGCATGTGGGGTAAGGAGAGCCGCCGGAAAACAAGCAGCTTTATTAAATAAAATAATAGAAACACCAGGGCTTACTGGTGTTCAAGTATCAGAAAAACTTGTAGAAGTATTAGGGCATACTCCAACACAAGTACTTGTAGGAGCATTAATTGGAATAATTGCAGGGTTTATAGTATAGAGTAATTGTATAAATTAAAAGAAGGTGATATGATGACAGATATAGAAATTGCAAGAAGTACTAAATTAGAAGATATAGAAAATATTGCAAGTAAAATAGGTATTGAAAAAGATGATTTAGAATTATATGGAAAATATAAAGCCAAGATTTCAAATGAAGTTCTTAATAAAAGAAAAGATAAGAAGAATGGTAAATTAATTTTAGTAACAGCAATAAGTCCAACACCTTTAGGGGAAGGAAAAACAACTGTATCTATTGCAATCGCAGATGGCTTAAGAAAAATAGGTAAAAATTCTATTTTAGCTTTAAGAGAACCATCACTTGGTCCTGTCTTTGGAATAAAAGGAGGAGCAACTGGTGGAGGAAGAGTTCAGGTTGCACCTATGGAAGATATTAATCTTCATTTTACTGGAGATATACATGCAATGACAGCTGCAAATAACTTGCTTTCTAGTATGATTGATAATCATATTTATTTTGGAAATGAATTAGGTTTTAAAAAAGTAGTTTGGAAAAGATGTATGGATTTAAATGATAGGCAATTAAGAAAAGTAGAAACAGGACTTTCTGGTGAAAAGAGAATTGTTCCAAGGGAAGATTCTTTTGATATTACAGTAGCTTCAGAAATAATGGCAATTGTATGTTTATCAAAAGATTTGAAAGATTTAAAAGAAAAATTAGGAAATATAATTGTAGGATATAATAATGAAAATAAACCAATTTTTGCAAGAAATCTAAAAGCAAATGGAGCAATGACAGTTCTTTTAAAAGATGCTATTAAACCAAATCTTGTACAAACTTTAGAGCATACACCAGCAATTATTCATGGTGGGCCTTTTGCGAATATAGCACATGGTTGTAATAGTGTTATTGCAACTAAGATGGCGTTAAAGCTTTCTGACTATGTAATAACAGAAGCAGGATTTGGAGCAGATTTAGGTGCAGAAAAATTCCTAGATATTAAATGCAGGAAAGCAGGATTAAAACCAGATGCAGTAGTGTTAGTTGCAACAATAAAAGCAATTAAATATCATGGAGGAGTAGAAAAAGATAAAATACAAGAGGAAAATTTAGAAGGCTTAGAAAAAGGAATAGATAATTTATATCGCCATGTTGATAATTTGAAGAATAAATTTGGATTAAATGTAATAGTTGCTTTAAATAGATATACATCAGATACTGAAAAAGAAATTAATTGGCTAGAAAATAAGTTAAGTGAAAAAAATATTCCAGTAAGTGTTGTTGAAGGTTGGGCAAAAGGTGGAGATGGAGCAACAGATATTGCAGAAAAAATAACAAATTTAGTAGAGGAAAAATCTGATTTTAAATTTATGTATGAGGATAACGATTCTATTGAAGACAAGATATTAAAAGTTGCAACCAAGGTATATGGTGCAAAGGGCGTAGAATATTCAGATGAAGCTAAAGAAAGCATAAAAATGATGGAGAATTTAGGTTATGGAAAATTACCTGTTTGTATTGCAAAAACACAATATTCATTTTCAGATGATGCTAAAAATTTAAGATGTGATAATGATTATAATATTCATGTAAGAGATGTAGAACTAAAAGCAGGGGCAGGATTTGTTGTGGTTTTGGCAGGTAAAATTATGACAATGCCAGGACTTCCAAAAGTGCCAGCAGCTGAAAGCATTGATATAGATGAAAACGGAAATGTAGTTGGTATTTTCTAAATTGTAAAAACCGTAATAGGAACGAAGATAGTAAAATTTGTACTATCTTCGTTTTAAATTTCATATATTATTTTTAAAGTTTTATATTAAATTTAAGCTTTTCTATTGCTAAAGGGATAATAAGGTGATACAATGAAATTGCAATGTAGGAAAACTACTTTTGTTAGGAGTTACTCATGGGTAAGAAAGAGCGGTTCTATGCAGATATTATGTCTGTACATCCAGAAGTTACTGGTTCTTGCAATATTGTAACTGTCCGGCTTCCAAATGGTGAAAAGTTTCATTTTATTGTTGACTGCGGTTTGTTCCAAGAAAAAGAGTACATGAAGTGTAATAATGAATTTATGTTTAATCCATACAATATTGATTTTTGTTTGGTTACACATGCACATGTAGACCACATTGGACGATTGCCTTTCCTAATTAAGAAAGGATACAGTGGGTATATTTATGCAACAGATGTTACGAAAAATATTATGCCGTCAGCATTAAAAGATAGTGCTAAAGTGCTAAGGGAGAGTGCTAAGAGAAATAAAGAAAAAGCACTTTATTCGGAAAGTGATGTTGAACATACCATGCAACATGTAATGGGGTATGGGTATAACCATTGGATTCGTATAAATGGATATGTTAGGATAATGTTCCTTTCTAATGGACATTTGTATGGCGCAGCTATGATACTGGTTCAAATTAGTTATCCAGGTGAAAAAGATATTAATATTCTCTTTACTGGTGACTATAATAACAAGAATATTTTCTTTGATTTGGAACCAATTCCTAAGTGGGTATATAGTTTGCCTCTTACAATTGTTCAAGAATCTACATATGGATATATGGATTCTACAGATATTAGGGAATGTTTTAATGACAATATCCTTAAATGTGCCAGAAAAGGTGGTACTGTTGTAATACCTGTTTTTGCACTTGGGCGTATGCAGGAAATCCTTTATTATCTTAAAGGCCTGCAAGACCTTGAACTTCTATCTATGGATATTCCAATATACATTGATGGGAAACTTGGTAATACATATACCTCAATGTGCAAATCTGGTATGCTTGGTGCTAAGGAAGATATGAGAGATTTCTTGCCGAAGAATATTATATTTGCTGACAAGACAACAAAGGGAACTTTGTTACAAAATAAGGAAGCAAAGATAATTGTAACAACTTCGGGCATGGGGTCTCATGGACCAGCACAGAGCTACATTCCAGCTTATATAACCAACGGAAATGCACTTATTCAATTCACTGGTTATGTAACAGAAGGAACATTGGGAAGAGACATCAAGGATGCCGAAAAGGGTAAAACTGTCAAAATCAGAGGAGTCCTTTATAAAAAGGCGGCAGACGTTGAATATACCAATGAGTTTTCAGCACATGCTAAAGCCGATGAGATGATTAGCTTTTTGCAAAGGTTTGAAAACCTAAATCTTGTGCTGATAAATCACGGAGAGACAGAGACAAAAGAGATATTTGCTAGAAGGGTGCTTGATAAAGTTCACCCAAAGAAAGTCGGAGTACTTGGGCAATATTTCTTTAGAATCAATCCATATGGCTTAGTTACTAGTAAGTCGGCTAAGTTCCTGTAATTCCAAGAGAAGGCATCCAAACTGGGTGCTTTCTCTTTTTTTCTAATATTGAAAATTTGACAAATGCGTAGTATAATATAAACATGTCATTATGTTGGCCAAAGTAAAGGAGTCGTTCTAAGGAGTGAAAATGAAACGAACAGAAGTTGCAGTAGATTTGTTTTCTAATTTAGTTAGAAAAGCAACGGGAAACATCATACTTGAAAATGATGAGACATTTCTTGAGGCAGAATACCGGGACTGTGTTTCTGGGATTTTGGTCTTAAGAGCTTATGAGTACAGGATTGAGCCAAAACAAGTAATTGAACTTTTAGCAGGTTGTGCTAAAAATCCTTCTGTATTGGAGGAAGCGCTCAAAGAAAATGATATCATCGAACCATGGGAAAAGATAAACGGTGTTGTGATGAGTGTAAGCGGTATTCCTGTTCTTGCAACTTGTTATAACTATAGCCCAGAGAAGCTTTATATGGAATGGAACAGGCAAAGAAACATTAGAGATGGAAATGAAGATAAAGCTTATTAGGATTTAGCTTATTTTGGTTAACAAATAGTAGGATAATTATCCTATAAACAGAAAGGAGTCTTGAAAAAGGCTCTTTTCTGTTGTCAAAAGAAAGGTTGAAAATTATGTAAATTGATGTTATAATATAAATTGTATTGTTAGTAGAAAGTCAAAAATCTCTGAAAGGAGGAATAATGGAAGCAACAAAGGTTTTGGTGTATTTTTCGGGCATTGGTAAGAAACCATATATTGGTATTACTCTTTCAAATACAAGTAGTTATCTTGAAACACTATGTATGTGTTATGCTGATCACAACTTGGTTTTGAAACGACTATCAGGATATGGTATAGATGGAAGAAGGATTAGTGCAAGAGAAATAATCGAACTTATGTCAGGGTGTTTTGAGAAAAATTCTAATTTGGAAAATGAAATAAAAAAGTTTTTCAATAAAAGACCATATGAACAGATTAATGGTATTATGATGAACATATATGGTGTTTCTGTTCTAGTTAATCGAAAGAGACGAAACCCTTTAGGTCTCTATGTAGAATGGGAAATGCAACATGAAAAATTAAATTAGTTTTTTCTTGAAATAAGAGCTAACATTAAAATTTTGACAATCAAGACTAGAATAATTTCTACCAAAAGGAGGAAGTCTCAAAAGAGACTTCTTTCTTTTGGTTATAGTATAAAATATGTTAAACATATAATTTTTAGGAAATACAAACCAAACTCTTGTTTTTAATATAGGTTTGTAGTATAATATTGCGGGGTGAAAAGATGAACGATAAAATAGTAATAAAAGGTGCAAAAGAGCATAATTTGAAGAATATAAGTTTGGAAATACCAAGAGATAAACTAGTAGTAATAACAGGGCTTTCAGGTTCTGGAAAATCAAGTTTAGCATTTGATACATTGTATGCAGAAGGACAAAGAAGATATGTAGAAAGTTTGTCATCATATGCAAGACAATTTTTAGGTTTAATGGAAAAACCAGATGTTCAAAGTATAGAAGGTTTGTCACCTGCAATATCAATAGACCAAAAAACAACATCTAAAAATCCTCGTTCTACAGTAGGAACAGTTACAGAAATATATGATTATATCCGTTTGCTTTATGCAAGAATAGGTGTACCTTATTGTCCAAATTGTGGTAAGAAAATAGAAAAACAAAGTATAGACCAAATAATAGATAATATAATGAGCTTGCCAGAAGGAACAAAAATACAAGTACTAGCACCAGTAGTACGTGGACGTAAGGGAGAATATACAAAACAATTAGAAGGATACCAAAAAGAAGGATTTGTAAGAGTTAGAATAGATGGTGAAAATTATGAATTATCTGATGATATAGATTTAGATAGAAAGAAAAAACATAATATAGAATTAGTAGTAGATAGATTAGTAATAAAACCAGATATTGTAAGTAGATTAACAGAATCAGTAGAAATAGCTTTGAAACATGCAGATAAACTTGTTTTAATAGATATACGTGGAAGAGAACCTGTTCTTTATAGCTGTAATTATGCTTGCCCTGATTGTGGTTTTAGTTTCCCAGAACTTACACCTAGAATGTTTTCATTTAATAATCCATTTGGAGCATGTCCAGTATGTACTGGTATTGGATATTTAATGAAAATGGATGAAGATTTAATAGTTCCAGATAAAAACAAAACATTATATGATGGAATAAAGGCATTTGGTTCTAGTACCATGAAAAAAGGTGACACAATGGCAAAAATGTATTTTGAATCAATAGGAAAGCATTATGGAATAGATATAAAAGGTAAGAAAATAAAAGAGTTGCCACGTTGGTTCATGGAAAAAATACTTTATGGTACAGGCGATGAAGAAATAGACTTTGAATATGAATCTTATGCAGGAACAAGAAAATTTACTGCTCCTTTTGAAGGAGTACTTCCAACATTAGATAGACGTCATAACGAAACAAAATCACAAGGAATGAGAGACTTCTATGAAATGTATATGACAAACTCAGAATGTCCAGCTTGCCATGGGGCAAGATTAAAACCAGAAATTTTATCTATAAAAGTTGGAGATAAAAATATAAATGAATTAACAGCAATGCCAATTAGGAGAATAAAAGAATATTTAAATAATTTAGAATTAAATAAAACTGAAGCTATGATATCAGAATTGATATTAAAAGAAATAGATCAAAGACTTCAATTTTTGATAGATGTAGGATTGGATTATTTAACATTATCTAGAAGTGCTGGAACATTATCAGGAGGAGAAGCACAAAGAATAAGACTTGCTACACAAATAGGTTCTGGATTAACGGGAGTCCTTTATATATTAGATGAACCAAGTATTGGACTTCATCAAAGAGATAATGATAAACTTTTAGCAACATTAAAGAAATTAAGAGATTTAGGAAACACATTAATTGTTGTAGAACATGATGAAGATACAATGTATGCAGCAGACCAAATAATAGATATTGGACCAGGTGCTGGAAGCCATGGAGGAAGAGTAATGGCACAGGGGACTGCTGAAGAAGTTAAAAAAGTAGAAGATTCTATTACAGGTCAATATTTAAGTGGTAAAAAGAAGATACCAGTTCCTAAAAAGAGAAGAAAAGCATTAAAGTCAAAAGTAATAGAAGTACAAGGAGCTACTGAAAACAACTTAAAAAATATAAGTGTTAAATTTCCACTTGGAGTATTTAACTGTGTAACGGGCGTATCAGGTTCTGGAAAATCAACACTTGTAAATGAGGTTTTATATAAAACAGTTGCAAAGGAATTAAATGGCTCTAATGAAAAACCTGGTAAATGTAAAGGTGTAAAAGGATTAAATAATATAGATAAGATAATAAATATAGACCAATCACCAATAGGAAGGACGCCACGTTCAAATCCTGCAACATATACAGGAGTATTTGATTTAATAAGAGATATATTTGCAGCAACAGAAGAAGCAAAACTAAGAGGTTATAAAAAAGGAAGATTTAGCTTTAACGTAGCTGGCGGTCGATGTGAAAGTTGTAATGGTGATGGTGTTCACAAAATAGAGATGCACTTTTTACCAGATATATATGTACCTTGTGAAGTATGTAAAGGAAAACGTTATAATAGAGAAACTTTAGAGGTTAGATATAAAGGTAAAAATATTGCAGAGGTATTAGATATGACTGTTGAAGAAGCATTAAAATTCTTTGATAAAATACCTAAAATAAAAAATAAAATACAAACATTATATGATGTAGGATTAGGATATATTAAACTTGGACAACCATCAACAACATTATCAGGAGGAGAAGCACAAAGAGTCAAGCTTGCAACTGAATTATCTAAAAGGGCTACAGGAAAAACATTATATATATTAGATGAACCAACAACAGGACTTCATATTGCAGATGTTCATAAATTAGTAAATATATTACAAAGACTTGTAGATACAGGAAATACAATTATTGTAATTGAACATAATTTAGACTTAATAAAAACTTGTGACCATATTATTGATTTAGGACCAGAAGGTGGAGACGCTGGAGGAGAAGTGGTTGCAGTTGGAACTCCAGAGCAAATCTGTAAAAACGAAAGAAGTTATACAGGTAAATTCTTAAAAAAATATTTAGAATAAGTAAAAATAAAGGTAGTTACAAATTAATGTAATTACCTTAAATTTTCCAAAACTTGAAAAAAATCTTAAAATATGGTAAAATAATTATGTTAAACTAATGAAAGGAGATAATAGTTATGGAAAATTATTTAATAGATGATTATATAAATTCACAAAAAAGAAATAATGGTAAAAACAGTACTGCTGAAAGTAGAAGAAGGAGAAAAGCAATAGATTTATTTGAAAATAAGCATATAGGAATAAAAGAAATTGCATTGATATTGGAAGTAAGTGAGCAAACAGTAAGAGAATATTTAGGTAAAAAAAGATTACAAAAAGCAGAAGCATTATTATCTCAAAAAGGTTTAGATCAAGAAACCGGAATAGATGCTAATGCTGATGAAAGTGGGCAATTTGTAAAAGTACATGCAAAGAAATCTAAATCAAAAGATGATGTTGGTACTAAATCAGTAGCTGAAGATAAAAAATTAACTCCAAAAAGGGTTGATAAAATAGTGAAACAAAGGGATGAATTAATACAACAACTTTCTGAAGAAGGTCTTTCTATTGCAGAAGTTGCAAGTAAATTGAATTTAACACTAGACCAAGCTAAAGAAAGATATTCTTATTTGGGACTAAGTATATATACTCCAAAGGAACTTGCAGAGATGAGAGCTGAAGATAGAGCTAAACAAGAAGAAGAAAAGAAGAGAAAAGAAAGAGAAAAAAGAAGAATAAGAGATAGAGAAAGAAGAGAAAAACAAAAAGAGAAACAAAGAGAAGAACAAGGAGAGCAACAAGAACCAAAAAAAGATGAAAGTTCAGATAATAAAGAAGAAATAACAAGTTTTTCTGATTTAAAAAGAAAAATATTTGAATTAACAAAAGAAGGAAAATCTAGAAAAGCTGCTGACCTTGCAAGACAATATATTGCATACGGAAAGTTTTTAGAGCCAAAAGAAATAAAAAAATTAAGTGATATGGCAGATTTTATAGATTTAATGCATTCAGGAGAAAAAAAGCATAAAGGTAAAATAGGTGGAGAAGATAAAAAAGAAGATGAACTTGATAGATAGTATCTAAACAGAAATAATATAATATTATAAAAATAAAAAAACTATAATTAATAATGAAAATTAATTAAAAAGACTATAAAAGAAAATATTTTTAAATTATTTAAAAGTATTTTCTTTTATTTTGCATAAAAAATATGAAAATATTAAAAACTAAAGAAAAAATGGAGGGATTTTAATGTATAATTTTAGAACAGATTTAGCAACTGAGAGAAGAGATATTTATCAAAAAGCAAATAAACAAGAAGGAGAAATTGATGGAATTGAAAGCACTAAAGAAGAAATAGATGAAAATCTAAAAGTAGAAAGAGTAAAAATTACAAATGAGAATGGAGAAAAAGCAATTCGGAAAACCTATAGGAAGTTATATTACAATAGATATAAAAAACTTAAAAATTGCACAAGAAGAAGAAATAGAACAAGCAGCAGAAACATTATCAAATGAATTAAAAAAGATTTTAGATATGCATATAGATAAACAAGGAGAAGTCTTAGTAGTAGGACTTGGAAATATATATGTAACACCTGATAGTTTAGGACCAAAAGTAATAAATGAAATAGATGTAACAAGGCATATTATAAATTATTTACCACAATATGTAGAAGAAGGAACAAGAATGGTAAGTGCCATTGCACCGGGAGTACTAGGAACTACAGGAATAGAGACAGTAGAGATATTAAAAGGAATAGTAGATAATATTCATCCAAAACTTGTAATAGTAATAGATGCTTTAGCATCTAGAAGTATAGAAAGAATTAGTAGTACAGTGCAATTGTCAGATACAGGAATAGTGCCAGGAGCAGGAGTTGGCAATACAAGAAGTGAAATAAGTGTAAAAACTTTAGGAATACCAGTAATTGCAATTGGAATACCAACAGTAGTAGAAACAGCAGTTTTAGTAAATGATAGTTTAGACTTATTTATAGGAAAATTACAAGAAGAAGCAAAGTCAAATGACTATTTAAATAAATTGAAAGAGGAAGATAATTATGAAGAAATAAAAGAGGCATTAGTTCCAAAAGATTACAATTTAATTGTAACTCCAAAGGAAATAGATGAATTAATAGAAAATATGAAGGATATAGTTGCAGCAGGAATAAACAAAAGCTTGTAATGTCGCATTGGGGACGTTTCCTTTGCACACATTTTGTCGTATTTGGGACAGATTAATTTAAAAGATGTGTCCCTGTTGCGACATTTTGTACGCAAAGGAAACGTCCCCAATGCGACATTATGTGATATAAATCATTAAAAATAATAAGATATCATTGATTTTTAGATGAAGAAGAAATATAATGATTAAAAATAAAAAGAAAAAGTAGAAAAGGAAAATAAAATGGGGAAAATTGTGGAAGAAAAAAAGATAGAAAAAGAAAAAACAAATAATGTTTCAAAAAGAATTGGAAAAAAAGGAATAGAAGAACTACTAGTGGAGTTAAGAACTAAAAATGGACTATCTAGAATAGAACTAGTATATAAATTAAATGATATCAAGGTGACAGAGAAAGATATAAAAAAATGGGAGATAGGGTTAAAATATCCTGATTTAGATACAATATATAAATTATCAGAAATATATAAGGTACCAAGTGAGGAGTTTATACTAGCTAAAAATAATAGTTACGAAAAAGGATTAGGGAGAATAAGTAAAAAGATTATAAGATGGTTTGTATATACATTAAACATATCATTTTATGCAGGAGTAGTGATTACTATTATTTTATATATAGTAACTTTTATAGGAGCTTTATGGTTTTTTGTAACAGTTGCATCACAAGCATAAAAATTATAAATAAATATAAAAAATAATAGGTAAAAAAGAAAAAAGAAAGGTAGAAAAAAAGAAAATATAGAAAAAGCAGAAAAATTAATAAAAAAAGCAAAAAAATGTTGAAAAAATAGAGCTGTTAATATATAATTTAGATATAGTAATATAAAAGATAGGGAGAGGTTTGGTATGGAAGAAAAAAAGAATGATTTAAAGGAAGATAAGAAAGTTGATACAAAGCAAGAAGCTAAAAAAGAAACTAAAAAAGAAGTTAAAACTAATGAAGTAAAAAAAGAAGAACCAAAATTCCAAAAAGTAGATAAAAAGGAAGCAAAGAAAAAAGAAAATAGCAAAAAGGAAGGTAAAGAAGTAGCTAAAAAAACCTGGATACCAACAGTTATAAGTGTAGTAATCGTATTACTAGTTGCAGCATTATTGACAGTTATGATAGTAACATCAAGTGCTCCAAAGAAATCTTTAGATGCATTGCTTACTAACTTAAAGGCAGGAGACTTTGAAAAAGCACAACAATATTTAAGTGGAGATACGAATTTATCTACAGATGACTTAGATCAAGAAACACAGAAACTATTATTTGATAAATTAAATTGGAAAATTGATAAAGTAACAGAAACAGATGAAAACAATGCAACAATAGAAGTAGAAATAACAACAAAAGATTTCCAAACAATTGTAAATAATTATATGAAAAAGGCATTAGATGCAGTAAAAGGAGCAATAACAGGAGGAGATAGTACAGAAAGTTTCTCAAGTCAAGATTTTGAAAACTATTTTATAGAAGAATTAAAAGATGAAGGAATAGAAACAACAACAGTTACAACAACTGTAAATGCAGTTAAAGAAGGTAAAGAGTGGAAAATAGTTTCTGATGAAAGTTTAGTAAAAGCATTATTACCAGGTTTAGAAGAAACAGTTGATTCTTTATCATAAAAACTAATAAATGATAAATAATAAAAATCCCAATCATTATATGGTATTGGGATTTTTTTCCCCTTTTGAAGTCTTATAAAGTCTGCAAATATTACAATCAGTACAAATATGAATTTTATTCTCAAAAATAGCTTGAAGTGTATTAATAAATTCATCTATATAATTATTAATAAGGTGTATATATATTTTTTTAGGAAGAAGTGTTAATAATGAATTTAATGTATAATCATTAGAAGAAAAAGAAATATCACTTAAATATTTAGTGTTTAAATTATCTTGAGAAATATCTATAATTTGTTTATTTTCATCTAATAAAATAGTATTTGAGTCAGAATAAATAATGTGTACTATTTCACAATTAGAACTTTGTGAGTTAATATAAAGTTTTAACAATGAAATAAATTCTAAATATTCTTTTTCTATAACATAACTATTAACAGCTCTTGTTATCACGTTATCTAAAATATTAAAATAATCCTTAAGTCTAAAATTAGTAAAACCATGTAAGTATAAACTTTTATTATCTAGCAAATAATCATAAAAAGAGTTATAAAGTGCTCTAAATTTCTTATCAAAATTATTAGAAAAATCTTCTGTCATAATATCAAAACATAAATTTAAAATGTCTTTCCTTTCATTTGCATCAAAATAAAAGTAGTTTTGAATAAGCAATTTATTTATAAAATCTTCTTCTAGTTCATCAATAACAAGAAGTGATAAGATGCTTGAAATTTTATCTAAAAATATATAATTATTATCACCTTTATAGTGAATAATTACATTCTCATAATGTTTAAATTTTTGGGTAGAAAAACAAATATTTTCTAACTCTAAATGTTGTAGTTCATTTAGTAGATATTCTATTAAATCAGAATTATTTGTTTTTATACATAACGACTTCATGAAAAATCTCCTTTCTAAAAAATAGTATCTACTAAATGGTTAAAACTTATACATTATAGTATGCTGATTAGAAAAAAATGTACCTTGTAAAATAAAGAAAAAAATAAGTAAAATAGTAAAATGGCAATTAAAGTAAATAATAATAATAGAGAGTAAAAATAAAAGCTGAAAAGTAAAAACTAAAAGTAAACAATCAAAAATAAAAAGTAAAAAGGAAAGTTAAAAAATAAAGATAAAAAATAAAGAAAAAATAAAGAAAAAAATAAGATGAAGAATTTTTTCTTCATCTTATCCATAAATATTATAATCAATATCAGGAAATAAGCAATCCTTCTTATTGATATCTTTTAAGAAATCTTCATCAATTCTATTATCTTTAATTTGATAATATAATTTAGTAAAACGTCCAATATGATCTTTAATTCTTTTCTTAGCATAATCAACCATTGTACCATTTGTAATAATAAATAACCAGTCACTACTTTGTGCTAAAAGAAGTTCTCTTGCACATTGATTTAAAGCCTTTTTCTTTATTCCTTTTGCATTTGGATAAGTTTTTGCTAGTTCACACATTCTATCACCTGCAACATGTAAGTGTCTATGAACATAGTCATTTGTTTGATTAAGCCAAACTTCACTATAGCCATTAGCTCCCCAGCTAGAGCGACAAGGTGTAGCAACTTGAATATTTGGATATTTATCAATATACTCAGAAGGTGTAATTAATTTAAAATTACAATCATCATAATAAATTTTCTTAAATAAAATATATAACCAATAAGGACCTTCATACCACCAATGACCATAAAGTTCAGCATCATAAGGGCATAATATAATTGGCGGTTTATCCATAAGTGGAGCTAAATGATTTATTTGAGCAGTTCTACAATCTAAGAAATGTCCTGCTTGTTTTTCAGCGGAATCTTTAGCCCATTGTATATTATAGTAATCTTTAAATTCAGTTTTACCAGTAATTCTGTAATATTTAATACCAGTAGGAACTCTAACACCATCATGAGCAATATAAGGTTTTATATAATCATAATCTGCATCATAACCAATATCACGATAGAATTCACGGTAATTAAAATCTCCTGGATAACCATCAATAGAACTCCACACTTGTCTTGAAGATTCTATATCACGACCAAAAGCAACAACACCTTGAGGAGAAACAATAGGAGCAAAAGTGCCATAAATAGGAGTAGGTTCTGCATATAAAATGCCATGTGATTCTGTAATGATATATTCAATTCCAAATTCTCTTAAATATTTATCAGCCTCTGGAATATAACCACATTCAGGAAGCCAGATGCCACGAGGTTTTCTTCCAAAATATTTCTCATATGTTTGTACGCCAACGGCAATTTGAGCTCTAACAGTCTTTTCATTAACATATAAAATAGGGAAGTAACCATGTGTCGCACCACATGTAATAATTTCTAATTTTCCAGTATCTTGAAAATGTTTAAAACCTTGAATTATATTACAGTTAAAAACATCTTTAAATAGTCTTAAATCATCAGAATAGCGCTCATAGTAATAATGAGAAAGTTTATTTAATCTTTCGTCTCCAGCAGTTCTTTTAATTTCTTTTTTAGATAACTCTATTTGTCTTCTTAAATATTTAATATATTTTCTTTGTAATAATTTATTATCAAGCATTGAAAGTAGAGGCGGAGTAATAGACATTGTAAGTCTATAATCAACACCTTCATCTTCTAATTTCTTAAAATTTCTAAGTAATGGTAAATATGTTTCTGAAATAGCTTCATAAAGCCAAGACTCTTCTAAATAATCATCACTTTCTGGGTGATGAATAAAAGGAAGATGTGCATGTAGAACGAAACTTACATAACCTTTTTTCTCTTGCATAATTTATCTCCTTTGTTAAGACAAAATGGACAATTCCTTTTTGTCTTGAATTTTTGTCGTTTTTTGTCAATCTACTTAACAAAAATAATGAGACACGTAAGACCCGTCCCCAGTGTCTCATATATTTTTTATGAAGATGGGTGTGAAGAAGGATTTTTTAAATCATAGATATTTTCCACATCTTCATTTTGATATATTTCTTTATATAAATCATAAATATCATAAATTTTACCAATATTTGTAATAAATGATAAGGTATTTATTGGCTTTTCTGTAACAATTCCTGTTTTAACATTTCTAAAGTAAACCATTTTTTGTTCTTTATTAAATAAAATTCTATCATTTGGGGCTTCCATTTCATTAGAGGTTGCAACATATATGTAATCATCTTTTAATTTTTCATTTTTCACAATAGGACGTCTACCAAGCTCAATTCTATAATCGCATTTACTATCAGCTACATGCAAATACCAACTGTTTGCAAAGTCATTGATTTCTACTTCAAATTTATATCCTAAAGTATCATTATAAACAATCAAAACAGGTTTTGAGTTTTGGAAGAAATCTTCTCCAAATTCTTCTTCATATTTTTTCCTATCGCTATCTGAAATATCCCAATAAATAAATAGGGTAGTAGGTGTTTGTGCTAGAACCTTTACTACGGTTTGATTATAGCGATACGGCAAATCATAATATTCTACTGGTTCTATTTTTACTTGATTTTTTGCTGCTTTTTTTCTTGTAGTAGTTTTTCTTGTAGTGGATTTTTTAGCAGCTGCTTTAGTAGTAGAACTAGCTTTTTTTGTGGCTACTTTCTTTGCTGTAGCTTTTTTAGAAGCAGAAGAAGTAGCTGATTTCTTTTTTGCTGCTGCTTTCTTTGTAGTTGCTTTTGTTTCTCTTTTTACTGGATTTTCTTCTTTGCTTTTTGTTGTTTTTTTAGTTGTAGCAGCTTTTTTAGTAGTAGTCTTTTTTACTTTTTTTACTTCATTTTCTTTGTTTTCTGATTCGATTTGTTCTTTTGTTCTTCTTGGCATTTTCATCCTCCTATGTAATCTCTAAACTTTCTTTTATATATTATACTAAAACGAAAAGAAATTCAAGACTTAAAAGTAACTTTTTAAAATAAAATATAAAAAATAATAAATAAAAAAATATACAATTATAACTAAAAGCAAATAATATAAAACAAAAAGTATAGCATTAAACTATACTTAACCTTAAATATATAATATTAATCAACATCTTTTTTAGGTATGCCTGCATCCTCTAAAAGCTCAGGGTGATTTAGATATCTAACAAAAGCTCTAAAAGATGAAGCATAATAATAACCATCACAAATCCTTTCGTCACCAACGAATGCAACTGTAATACATTTTTCTTTTTTTATTTCATCATCTTGATATATAAAACTTTTTTTCTTTTTACCCATAGCGAAAAACATACTAGTAGTACCAAAGTTGTATAAATGATGATATATTGTATCTATTCCAAGTGAGCCAACATTAGTAAGAAATACACTTGTATGGAATGGACTTGCATTAATTATGCTTCTTGGTAAAAGACCATGTTTATCCAAAAATCTAAATAAATTTACAGCAAACTTAACAACTACAGTTGGTGTTTTTGATAAAACTCCAGCAAGGTTATCCGTATTATTTGAAGTATCTGTATCTTTATTTTGTTTTATTGTAGATTCTAATCTGTTTTTTATTTCAAATATGTTTTCAGAACCATCATATCTAATTTTTAATGTAGTTTCTTGGCCGTTATCAGATAAGGTCTTTTTTATAGCTAAAGATACATAAATTCCATCTCTTGCATATAATCTACCATTCATTGCAAATCTATTTAAAGCAGGTCTTTCTGCAATTATTCTAACAACAGCTGCATAAATAATATCCATGTAAGATATTTTGATTCCTTCTTCAGCTTTTTTTACAATATATTCATCCATCCCATTTAAAACTATATCTTGTTTAAAATAAACTTGTGAGTCATTTCTAGTAAGCATAACGCTAGGTATAACCTTAAAAAATGGCGGTATATTTTTTATTTTTCTTCCATCTGATCTATGTCCAAACATAATAAAACCCCTTTTATTCTTTATATATAAGTATTATAAATAAAAATCATTTATACATTAATGCTTTATAAAGTTCTTATTAAATTGTAAATGCTTTTTAAGGGAAAAGTCAAGAAAAAAAGAGAAAATTGTCGAAAAATAGTAAACAAAGAGAAATTATATATGTGTTATAACATATATTTATCTGATTTTTATTGATATTTTTCTTTCCTTATAGTAGAATGCTTTAGAGGAGAAAATATTATGAAATTTATAAAAGAAGAAAGATTAAAAAATATAAAATTAACAAAAGAAAATATGTGTGTATTATTAGATTTTGATAAAACATTAACAAGTTATGAAAGTTTAGACTCTTGGGCAGTTGCTGGTATGGCAGCAGATGAAGGTTGTGAGGCGGAAGTAAATAAATTGTATGATAAATATAGACCAATTGAAATGGATTATAATATTTCTTATGAAGAAAAATACAAAGCAATGGAAGAATGGTATAATTCATGCATGAATTTGTATTATAAATATCATTTAAATAAATATAAATTGCAAAAAGCGGTAAAAGATAGTGGCTTGATATTTAGAGAAGGAGCTAAAGAGTTTTTAGAATATACATATGAAAATAGTATTCCAGTAATAATATTATCAGCAGGAGTAGGAAGTGTAATAAAAGAGTTTTTAAAAGAAGAGAAATGCTACTTTGAAAATATTTTTTTAATTAGCAATACATTTCTTTATGACGAAAATGGAAATGCCTTTAAATTGGAAAATTATTTAATACATACAATGAATAAAACAGTAGAAGAACATCTAAAGGGGAAAAGAAAAGAAGAATTTGAAAAAAGACCATATAAGTTATTATTTGGAGATACTATAGAAGATATAAATATGACACCTAAAAAGGATTTGGAAAAAACCATTAAAGTTGGATTTTTAGATGAAGCTTTAGAAAATTTATCTGCTTATCAAGAAAATTTTGATATAGTACTTACAAAAGAGGATGCAACATTTGATAAAGTAAGAAAAATAATTAAAATATAGAAATGAAAGGAGAAGTTTATGAAAAGATTTGGAAATATTTTATGGGGATTATTAATTCTTGCAATTGGAGTAATATGGGGCTTAAATGCATTAGGAATTACTAATATCAATATTTTCTTTAATGGATGGTGGACATTATTTATTATTATTCCAAGTTTAATATGTTTATTTACTAAAGAAAGTAAAATGTGGAGCTTCATATGGCTTGTAATAGGAATTGTTCTACTTTTATGTTCACAAGGAATACTTACATTTTTATTAATTTCAAAACTAATTATTCCATTTATATTAGTAGTAATAGGGTTAAGTCTTATTTTTAAAGGTTCTATAGATAAAAGACTAAAAGAAAGAATAAAATCATTAAATGAAAATAAGGAAAAACAAGTAGAATATTGTGCAACATTTGGAGGAGAAGAGGCAAGATATGACGGCGAAGAATTTAAAGGAGCAAATATAGATGCTATATTTGGAAGTGTAAATTTAGATTTAAAAAATGCAACTATAACAAAAGACCAAGTAATAAATGCAAATGCAATATTTGGTGGAATTGATATAATTGTACCACAAAATGTTAATATTAAAGTGAAATCAACACCAATATTTGGAGGGACCTCTAATAAAGTAAAAACTATATATAATGAAAATTTGCCAACTATATATATTAACAGCCTTACTATGTTTGGAGGTGTTGAGATAAAATGAAACCTTTTCAAAAAGTAATAAAATATGGAGCAATGGCGTTTGCAATTTATTTGGCTATAATGATTATTAGTATAATTGTTTTTGTGATTACAGCAATATTTGGAATTGGTGTAGGAATTGAAACAGTTAGTAATAATATTGGCAATAGTACAGATAGTAGAGATGTTTTAACATATACGCAAGTATATAATGATATAGAAAGCTTAGATATAAATTTAAGTAAAAGTAAGCTGGAAATAAAAACGGGAGACAGTTTTAAAGTGGAATTTGTAAATGTATCTAAAAAGTTATCTACTAAATTAGATAATTCTGGTAAAGAATTAAAAATAGAAGATGAAACTTTAAAGCTATTTGAAAATCGTAATAGCAACTCTAAAGTAATAGTGTATATTCCAAGTAATTATGAACTTAAAAGTGTTAAACTAGATTTAGTGGGAGTAAGCGGAACATATATAGAAGGTTTTAAAAGTGAAAAGTTAGAAGTAGGTATAGGTGCTGGAAGATATGAAATAAATAATGTACAAGCAAAAAGTTGCGAAATTGATAGTGGAGCAGGAGAGACGTATATAAATAATTCTACATTTGATAATTTTGAATTTAACGGTGGTGTAGGAAAAGCAACTATTAATTGTAAAGTCAATGCTAAAGGAAATATAGAGTCAGGAGTAGGAAAATTAGAGGTTAATTTAATAGGCTCTAAAGATGATTATAAAGTACGCGCAGAAACAGGAATAGGAAATTTAACTATAGATGGAAATAAAGTAAAAGATGGAGAAGTAATTGGTAATGGAAATACAAATATTAATGTGGAAGCGGGAATAGGAGAAACAAGTATTAATTTTGTAGAAGAAACAGTTTGAAAATAAAAAATTGGAATAAAGGAGATAAATTTTTATCTCCTTTTAAGGTTCTTCTATCAAGTCTTTCCAATATTTTTTAGACATAAATTGCATTTGACATCTAGGGTTAGTACGCTCTTTAATTGCAATCGTATTAAAAAATAATTTCCACAAATTTTGATATGCAAGTTCATCAGTAGAAACAGAAGGAATTCTTATATTTTTACTACTTACAATTCTGTATTCGTTACCATTGTATATAAAACATAAATCTCTATTTTTATCGTGAATTATAAATTGCATTGTAGGCAAGCGGTTAATAAAGTGCTTACCAAGTGGTTCTAATATATTATTATCTGGATGGATACTTGCATAACATAAGTTATCTCCAACCTCTCTAAAACGTAATAAACCTTTTAGTTTATGGCATTCTGATAGAGCCTTTCTTCTTAAGTTAATTACTTTGAAAACATAAGAAATAGTAATTTTATTGTTTATTTCAGGGCCAATATCAAAGCCATCACATAAATATTTTAATATATTTATTTCTTTATCTTTATCATCTGATAAAAATGCATAATAAGAATTATATAAAGCATCCTTGCAAATATTTTTTACTATTCCATCAAATACTCTTTGTGATTTTTCGTAATCTGTATTAATGAAAGTTGTTTTATCTAAAAAGTTTTCTATATAATTATTTCCTGAAATTATTTTTTGAGGTAAGGTCTTGGTTGCATAGCTATCAAAAACTATAGTGAGCAATCCATCGAAGCTTCCATCATATATATATGTTTTATTTATAAGTTTCCAGTTAGACATTTTATTTTATCCTCCTTTGTAGGTTGTAATTTATCAAAAAGTGATAATTGTTTAAAATC
>CALXCH010000015.1 GCA_944386735.1 uncultured Clostridia bacterium | reverse complement strand
TACCGGACTAGTCCTACCGGACTAGTCCTACCGGACTAGTCCTACCGGACTAGTCTATTTTTATAAAAAAATAGACTAGTAAATAGTATAAGGTTACGTTATGCTATGAAAAAGAAAGGTGGGATTTTTTAATGAAATTTTTAAATAGAATAGAAAAAATAAAATCAGAAAATAAAGATAAAATAGTATTAGCAAGATGTGGAGCATTTGTAGTAGCAGTAGGAAGTGATGCAATACTTTTAAGTGAATTACTTGGATTAAAGAAAACATGTATAAGAAAAAGAATATGTAAAGTTGGAATACCAGTTACATATACATTAAAATATTTACAATTAATAGAAAATAAAGGTTATAGTTATGTGTTATATGATTATAGTAAAGATACAAAAGAAATGATAGAAAAATATAAGTATATTGGTATTAATAAAGTAGAGGAAATTAGTATAGATTGTAGTTCATGTGAAAATTATAAAGAAGAAAATGTTATAGATATATTTGAATTGTTAAGAAGAAAAGAAGAAGAAAAAAATAAAAAAGGAAATGCTGGAAAAGAATAGGAAAAGTGAAAATGACTGAAAAAAGTAAAGAAAATAATGTAAAAAATAATGGGAAAAATGAACTAATATTAATACCAAAATATGAAAGATATATAGAATATATGATAGAAGTAATATTAAAAATGCCAAGAACGGAAAAATTTAATATTGGAAATGAATTTAAAACTGTTATGTATAAGACACTAGAAAATATTCTTTATTTAAATAAAATAGAAATATCAAAAAGGATGTACTATTTAAATTTAATAGATGCTTGCTTAAATAGTCAAAGAATAATGCTTAGAATAATGTTAAAAAATAGATGGATAGATAAGAAAAAATTTAATGTGGCAATGGAGCTAATTTATGAAATAGGAAAAATATTAGGAGGATTAATTAAGTTTTATGCCAAAAACAATAAAAAATAAGTATTATGAAAATTTAACATTTGATAAGCTTATGGAAGCACATAAAAAAGCAAGAAAAGGGAAAGGTTATAGAAAAGAAGTAATAATGTTTAACTTAAAGCAAGAAGAATATATAATGTATTTATTGGAGGCTTTAAAAAATAAAACATATAAACATGGAGGCTATAAGGTATTTTATATAACAGAGCCTAAACTTCGTAAAATAGAAAAATCAAGATATATAGATAGAATAGTACATAGATGGCTTGTGCTGTTTTTTGGGACGGGGTCAAAAAACAGTTCTTAATAAATAAAAAAATATTAACAACAAAATATGAAATAAAAATATTCTTGAAGAAATTAATAAAAAGTCTTTTAGAAAATTATGAAAATTGATATGGTAGTAAATAAATTGGTTATAAATGTATATCCTTAAAAAAAATGGAAACAATAATAGTAATACATAAAAATGGGAGGTATACAAATGAATCAAAGTGCATTAAAAAATATGGTAGTATTAAAAAACTTGCCATCAAATATAGTGGAAGAAGCAATTATAGTTCTAAAGACAAATAATAAGGTAAAACAAAATGAGAAAATAGAGAAAAGTATAAATAGTAAAGAAGAAAATATAGATAAAACTAAAGAAAATGATTATATTTTTAAAGAAGCAGAAATGCTAGTATCCAATTATATAACAAGACTAGAGCAAAAGAAAAAAGAAAGAAATGAAATACAAAAAACAATAAATAAAAAATGTAAAAAACTTAAGAAAAGTATTCTAGTAATGAGTATTATACTTTTATTGGAAACAGTATTGTTAGTAATAAAATAAAAGTAAAGAAATTAAAAGAAAAAAAGAAAAAAGAAAAAGAGAAAAAGAAAAAAGAGAAAATAGAAGAAAAGAAAAAAAGTAATAAAACATCTTTTCCTAACATATAGTTTAAAAGGAACTAAGGAGGAGGTGCTTTTTTTATGGAAAGAGCAATATCAGTAGAAGAAAAAATTAGACGAGCTGAGGAAATATACGAAAGAAGAAAACAAGGAAGTAACAGACCACTTACAACTGTTAGTGTAAATACTAGTAAGGAAAAGAAAGATGTAAAATTATTAAAGAAAATGGTTATACAGATTTTAGTATGTATGGCTATTTATTTAGTTGTTTATACAATTCAAAATAATAAGTATGTTTTCTCCGAAGACTTTACAAATAAAGTTAATGAAATATTATCATATGACACTAATTTTGGTGAAATATATAATAATGTAAAAAATAAAATTATGGGATTATTTCCAAATAGTAAAGAACAAAATAATGAAGAACAAAATGCAATTGGAGGAGCAGTAGAAGAAAATACAACTGACGAAACAGTAGATGTAACAGAACCTGAGCAGGAACAAGAGGTATCTCCAACAGAGCAAGATATTCAAAATGTTAAAAACACTACAACATTTATAAAACCAATAGAAGGAACAATATCTTCAAAATTTGGACAAAGAGATACAGCGACAGGAAGTGTACCTAAAAACCATACAGGAGTAGATATTGCAGCAAACTTAGGAACAAAAATAAAATCAGCAACAGACGGTGAAGTAGTACTTGCATCAGACGAAGGAGATTATGGAAAACATTTAAAAATACAAATAGGAGAAGTAAGTATTATATATGCTCATTGTAATAATTTATATGTAAAACAAGGAGACATGGTAAAGCAAGGACAAGAGATTGCAGAGGTGGGATCAACTGGTAATTCAACAGGGCCACATTTACATTTTGAGATTAGATATCAAGAAAGAAAAGTAGACCCTGAAAGTATTTTAGAGTTATAAGGAGGAAGCCAATGCGATTTAAAGTAGATTTAAAAATTTTCTTGTTCTTAATATTATTTTATTTTACAAAACAAATAGATGCATATGTATTAATACTTGTTTTTGCTATTATTCATGAATTAGGACATCTAGTTTGTGGGCTGCTTCTTGGTATGAAACCAAATAAAATGGAAATAAGACCATATGGAGTAAGTATTTCATTTAAAGTCCTTCCTAAAGATTATAATAGAAAAATCTTAAACGGAAATGTGTTAGAAATAAAAAAGATGGTTGTAGCTTTAGCGGGTCCTTTAACTAATTTATTAATAATATTAATAACATTTAAGGTTAATATGAATATGTTTTTAGGATTAAAAATAATCTATTCAAATATTTTACTTATTCTCTTTAATTTAATACCTTTTTATCCACTAGATGGAGGAAGAATATTAAATGGAATTTTACATATAATATTTGGTAAAAGAAAAGCAGAAATATATACTAATCATATTTCTTTTATAATTTTAATTATTACTACGGCTTTAGGAAGTATAGCAATTTTTTATATGCAAAATCTTGCAATTTTTCTTATTATTATATTCCTTTGGATACTTTATATAAAAGAAGATATTGTATATAGAAGAAGAAATAAAATTTATAATTTAATAGAAAAAACTATTGAAATAAATGCTAATTAATAGTAAACTAATACTAAAGATAAAAAAGGAGAATTCAAAGGATGAAAAACTTGTTAAAAGGAAATAAGGGAATTAGTTTAGTTTCTTTAAGTATTACTGTTGCAGTTCTTTTAATTTTAACAAATGTAGTTATTTATAATACTGCAAATAGTTTAAGAACCACAAAATTAAATAATATGCAAGCAGATATAGAAAATTTACGTGATAAGGTTTCTAATTATTATTCTCAGTATGGTACAATCCCAGCAAATACTAGTATAGAGTATACTAATATTGAGGATATAAAAGCTTCAGGAGTTATTAGTGAGGCAACAGATATAGGACCTTTTTATGTAATTGATCTTGCTGCAATGGAAAATGTTACTTTAAATTATGGTAAAGATTATGAAAAAATAAAAAATGGAGAGGCAACTACACAAGATGAGATAAATCAGTTAAAAGATCTATATATTATAAATTCTACTAGTCATAATATCTTCTATGTACAAGGTATAAAAATAGATGATGAAACATTTTATACAGATTACTCAGCAGAAGATACTGATAAAGTAGCAGTACAATTGCACTTTAATAATGAAGCACAAGAAACACAAGGAAAAAATATAAATCAGATACAACCAGGTCAAATATCAGATAAAAACGAAAATTATGAAGATGAAAATGGAGATAAAGCAATTATTCCAGCAGGATTCAAAATATTATCTGGAGCAGAAATTATAGACAATGGATTAGTAATACAAGATAAAGATGGAAATCAATTTGTATGGATACCAGTAACAAATGATGCACAATATATAAGAAATAAAGATTATGTTGATAAAGAAATTTCATCTGTAGCATATACAGATACAGGATATCTGCCAGAAGAAATACAACCACAAGCAGAAGATAGCAGTTCAAAAAATGAAGAAAAAGAAAAACAAATGGTGTCAAGAGCAGGAGGATTTTATATATCAAGATATGAAGCAGGAATAGAAAATAATGAATTAGTAAGCAAAAAAAATGCAACAGTATGGACAAATATATCACAAGCAAATGCTAAATTAGAAGCAAAGGCTTTCATAGATAATGATAATGTAAAAAGTAGTTTATGTTCAGGAATACAATGGGATGTAATAATGAATTTCGTAAATGAAAAAATGGATGGAAATAGTAATTATTTTTCAGTAACAAGTTATTTAGAAGATAGACATAGAAATACAGTAGAAAAATCAGGACAAAATGAAGAAGATAGGGTTTGTAACATTTATGATCTAGAGGGTAATTGTAATGAATATGTAGCAGAAAGAACAGAATCTTCTAATTCATATATTCTTAGAGGTGGTAGTATAAAAAATGATGAAAATAGCTTTAGAAGTGCCTCTGAGCGTTATGAAGATAATGGAGGAGGAAGCCCAGAAACATCATTTAGGTTTGTGCTTTATATGATGAATAATACTTAAAAATGATAATAAGATAATTGCTAAAAATAAATTATAAACATTAATTAAGAAAACTAATTGAATTAATTATAGTTCAATTAGTTTCTTTTATGTCTTATATCCCTAGTAAAAAACTTTGTAAAGAAATTGTAATATTTTAGAAATATTTTTGTTATTTTTGTGTAAAATTGATTGACTTTTTAGCGGTTTCGTTATATTATATAACTATTAAAAATGTGTTTTTAAAATCCTAAGGAGGAAAATTATGGGAGAAGTAATAGTAATAACATCAGGTAAGGGCGGAGTAGGAAAAACAACGACAACAGCAAATTTAGGTTCGAGCTTAGCACTAGAAGGAAAAAAAGTAGCATTAGTAGACACAGATATAGGACTTCGTAATCTAGATGTAGTAATGGGACTAGAAAACAGAATAGTATATGACATAGTAGATGTCGTAGAAGGTAAATGTAAACTAAGACAAGCCCTAATCAAAGATAAAAGATTTAAAGAATTATACCTACTACCAGCAGCCCAAACAAGAGATAAAAGCGCAGTAAATGAAGAACAAATGAGAGAATTAGTTGGAAAACTAAAAGAAGATTTTGACTATATATTAATAGATTGCCCAGCAGGAATCGAACAAGGATTTAAAAATGCTATTGCAGGTGCAGACCGTGCAATTGTTGTAACAACAGCAGAAATATCAGCAATAAGAGATGCTGATAGAATTATAGGACTTTTAGAGTCATCAGAGATAAAAAATCCAGAATTAGTGATAAACAGAATAAGACCTAATATGGTAAAAAAAGGAGAAATGATGGACGTAGATGACATTGTTGACCTTTTATCAATCGACTTGATAGGTGTAGTACCAGATGATGAATACATTATTACACAAACAAATAAAGGAGAACCAGTAATACAAAACAAAAAAGCACCATCAGGAAAAGCATACATTGAGATTGCAAAAAGAGTATTAGGAGAAAAAATAGAAGTAACTATTCCAGGGAGAGAAAAAGGATTTTTTGCGAGACTAAAAAGAATATTCAAAAAACAATAAACGTTGGGGGTAAGTAGGAAGTATGTTTGAAAACATAACAAAATTTTTTAAAAACTGGAAAAAGAAAGAAAATAAAAATGATAATAGCTCAAGAGATACCGCAAAGGAAAGACTTCACTTAGTTTTAATGCAAGATAGAGCAAATGTTTCAGCAGATTTCTTAGAATTAATGAAACAAGAGATTATAGAGGTAATAAAAAAGTACATAGATGTAGACGAAAGTGCGATAGATGTAAGGCTAACAAATAAGGAAAATAGTGACGGCACAAATGGAGCACCAGCATTATATGCTAATATTCCAATTTTAAACATAAAAAATGAAGCAAGAAAAGTAAAAGCAAAACAAGAAAACAAAGAAGAAAGTAAACAAGAAAACAAGAAAGAAAATAAACAAGAAAACGTAAATAAAGAAAAAAATATTAAACAAAAAGAGATTGAAGAAAAGAAGGAAGAAGAAGCGGAAGCAAAAGTAGAACAAGCAGAAATAATAATAGAAGAAGTAAATGCAGAAAAAGAAGAAAATAAACAAGAAAAAGAAAATAAAGAGAATAAAGAAGAACAAAAAGATGTAGAAACAAAAGAAAAAGTTAAATCAGAAAATAATTAGGAAAAAGAGTGGTTTAATGAGAAAGAGAGAATTAAAAAATGTGGAGTGGACAATATTAATAGCTGCAATTATTCTATGTGTTATAGGATTAGTTGCGCTATTTTCTGCGACACAAGAAACAGAACATGATGAATTTAATAAACAATGTATATGGTTTGTTGTAAGTTTAATAATAATGATTGGAGTAATGCTAATAGATTATGAAACATTAGTAAAAATATCACCAGTACTGTATGGCTTGTTTATTTTACTATTAATAGGAGTATTATTTACACCAGAAATAAATGGAGCAACGAGCTGGTTTGATATAGGCTTTTTCTCTTTCCAACCTGGGGAGTTTGCAAAAATATTTGTAATTTTATTTTTGGCATTAGCAATAAATAAAATACAAGAAAGAGGAAAAGAGGAAATAAATAGACCAACAAGATTGTTAGTATTATTTGCAATCTTAGGTGTACCAGTATTATTAATAATAAAACAACCAGACTTCGGAACAGCTGCAGCATTTATAGTAGCAGCAGCACTAATGGTAATTGCAGCGGGAATAGATAAAAGATATATAATAGCAACAATAATATTAGTAGTTGTATCAGTACCATTAATATATAATTTTGTATTACCAGAACATGCGAAACAAAGAATAGATATATTCTTACATCCAGAGTCAGACCCAAGAGGTGCAGGTTATAATATTATACAATCAAAACTTGCAATTGGAGCAGGAGGCCTAACAGGAATGGGATTATTAAAAGGAAACCAAACACAATTAGGATTCCTTTATCCAAAATCAACAGACTTTATTTTTGCTGTTATAGGTGAAGAAATGGGATTTATAGTAGCAGCGGCAGTTGTTATATTATATGTACTGCTAATAACAAAAAGTCTGTATGTAGCAAAAACAGCAAAAGACGAGACAGGTTCATTAATTGCAACAGGTATTACAGGAATATTCTTATTCCATGTAGTAGAAAATATAGGAATGGTAATGGGCTTGCTTCCAATAACAGGGGTACCACTTCCATTTATAAGCTATGGAGGAAGTTCACTAATCACAAACTTTATACTAGTTGGAATATTATTAAATATAAGTAGTAAGAGACAAAAAACTATATTTGTAAAATAATGTCGCATTTGGGACGTTTCCTTTGAGTACATTTTGTCGCAATGGGGACACATCTTATAAATATAGTAGCTGAAAGGGAGAAAAGATGTATATACATTCATTAAAAATAGGAAATGTAGAATTAGAAAATAATTTAATACTAGCTCCTATGGCAGGTGTTACAAACCTGCCTTTTCGTGTTGTTTGTAAAGAAGTAGGTAATCCGGGAATGGTATGTACAGAGATGGCAAGTAGCAGAGCAATGTTTCATAATGATCAAAAGACAAAAAGATTATTTAATACTAAAGGAGAAGAGAGACCAATAAGCTTTCAAGTATTTGGGAGTGATGAAGAAAGTATGGAATATGCTGCAAAATACATGAGCGATTTTGCAGATATAATAGATATAAATATGGGGTGTCCAGCTCCTAAAGTTGTAAAAAATGGTGATGGAAGTAGATTATTACAAGATTTAGATAAAGCAAAAGCAATAATGGAAACAGTTGTTAAAGTATCAAAAGTTCCTGTAACTGTAAAAATCAGAAAAGGTTGGGATAAAGACCATGTAGTTGCAGTAGAGGTTGCAAAAATTGCGGAAGAAGTTGGAATTTCTGCAATAACAGTACATGGAAGAACAAGAAGTGAGTATTATACTGGAAAGGCGGACTTAGATATAATAAAAAAAGTAAAAGAAAGTGTAAATATACCAGTTATAGGAAATGGTGATATTGTAGATGAAGAATCAGCATATAAAATGTTTGAAACTACTGGAGTAGACGGAATAATGATAGGAAGAGGAAGTTTTGGTAATCCTTGGATTTTTAGAAATATAAAATATTATTTAGAGACTGGAGAAAAATTACCACCTCCATCAAATGAAGAAAAATTAAGAGTTATTAAAAAACATATAAAATTAGCAGTGGAGGAAAAAGGAGAGGAAGTTGCAATAAAAGAGCTTAGAAAACATATTGCTTGGTATACTAAAAATTTAAAAAATTCTAGTGAATTTAGAAATAGTATAAATAAAATTGAAACTGAAAAAGGGTTAGTAAATAAGTTAGATGAATATTTTAAAACTTTATAGAATAAGAATGTAATGGATTAGACCATCCATTACTTTTTTATTTTATAGGGGGAGTTTTTTTGAAAAGTGGAAAGAAGATTATAATTATTTGTTTTTGTGTTATTTTTTTAATTTTAATTATTTTTATATTTTTTAAGATTAATATGGCTAAAAATTTGAAAATTGGAAATAATAAAAGTAGTCAAGAAATGGCAGATGATATTTTAAATATGAAAACTTATGAAGCTGTGATAGAAGTAGAAGTTAAAAGTAATAAAAATCAAAATAAATATGTAATAAAACAAAAATATAATGGTAAGAACGAAAACTCACAAGAAGTATTAGAACCAAGTAATATCAAAGGAGTAAAGATAACAAAAATAAATGGAGAATTGAAATTAGAAAATACTAATCTAAATTTAGTATCTATATTTGAGAATTATAAGTATTTATCAGAAAATTATTTAGATTTAGATAGTTTTATTAGTGACTATAAGGAAAATGACAATTCAAAATATAAGGAAAATCAAGAAGAAATAATAATGGAAACTCAAAGTAAAAACAATTTAAGTATAAGAAAATCCTTGTACATAAATAAAAAAACAGGAATGCCAACAAAATTGGAAATAGAGGATGCTAACAAAAAAACTGCTGTTTACATATTATATAGAGAGGTAAATGTAAATAGCTAAAAACTATTTTCAGCTTCTAAAAATAACCATAATTGACAATATAGTAATATTAGGAGTGAAGAATATGCAAATAAGGAGAGGCGATATGTTTTATGCAGATTTAAGTCCAGTTGTTGGTTCAGAACAAGGGGGAATTAGACCTGTATTAATTATTCAAAATGACCTAGGAAACAAATATAGTCCAACAGTCATTGCAGCAGCGATAACGTCTCAAACAGGAAAAACAAAATTACCAACACATATAGAAATTGATTCTAACTCTTGTGGGCTAAAAAGTAATTCAGTAGTTTTAGCAGAACAAATAAGAACAATAGACAAAAGCAGACTAAAAGAGAGAATAGGTCATATTGATGATGAAAAAATAATTGATAAAGTAAATAACGCTTTAGGAGTAAGCTTTGGACTAGATGAATAAAAGAAGGTTCCTATTTTAAGGAACCTCTTTATACTTTTAGTTTTTTTATTATTTTAATTTCATTGTATAAATTATCAATAATAGCTTTTCTAGTTTCATAAGCTTTTTGATATTCTTCATAAATAGAGCTATAGTTTTCTAGAGTTTCATCATTTTTAAGAAGCATTTTCATACCTTCTAAATAATAATTTTTATCCTTTTCCTTTTTAGCTTTATCCATAGCAATTTTATATTTTTCTACTTGTTTTAATCTTTTAATTTCCTCTTTTAATTCTTCAACATAACTTTGAGTAAGAAAAATTTCATATTCAGTATCTTCAATAACAACCTTAAGTAAAACACGTACAATTGCGGGATTATTTTTTCCCCATCTTTTATTTGGGGCTTGCTTATTTGGTTTTGTATTTTCAATTAAAATTTTTAAAGTATCAGAAATACCAATATGTGATTTGTATTGCCTTTTACTAACAATTGCATCATATTCATCAGCAACACGTATAATTTGAGCTTCATAAGGAATATCTTTTTTTGTTAGTCCTTGAGGATATCCAGTTCCATTTAAAGCTTCGTGATGATAATATGGTCCTGCTGCATATGGTCTTAATTTTAAGTCGTCCATACACATTTTATAACCAATAGTTGTATGTGTTTTCATGACTTCATATTCTTCATCTGTAAGTTTTCCAGGCTTTTGTAGAATTGCTGGCGGAATAAATTGTTTTCCTATATCATGAAGATATCCACAAATAGTGCAATATTCTGTAAAGCCTTTATTACAATGTAAATGCTCACATAATCTACATGTTAAATCACCAACATTTTCACAATGTTTTCTTGTAAAAACGTCTAATCTATCTAACATATTAAGTTGATATCTCATCGTTTGGTCTAAATTATAAGATTTTAGACTTGTTCTATCATAAAAATCAAAGGTTTCTTTATACATAATTTATCTCCTGTGCTTAAAACTAATATTATAATAACATTAATAAACCTAAAAAACAATATAAGATGCAAATAAAAAATAATTTTATTGGAAAAATAAACTTCTAAAACATTGATATTAAGCTTAAATTATGATATTATATAAGAGTTAAAAAAGGAAAAAAGAGGGAGAAGAAAATGTATAGAACAAAAACATGTGGAGAATTAAATTTAAGTAATGTAAATGAAGAAGTAGAACTAGCAGGATGGATACAAAAAATAAGAAATTTAGGTGGAATGGTATTTATTGATTTAAGAGATGAAACAGGAATAACACAAATAGTAATTAATGATGAAAAACTAGAAGAACAAATAAAAAGTTATAATACAGAAAGTTGTATCCACATAGTGGGACAAGTTGTGGAAAGAAGTAGCAAAAATCTAAAAATTCCAACAGGAGAAATTGAAGTTGTAGCAAAAACAATAGAAATGCTTGGAAAATGTAAAAATGTACTTCCATTTGAAATAAATACAAACCAAGAAGTAAGAGAAGATTTAAGATTAGAATATAGATTTTTAGACTTAAGAAATGAAAAATTACACCAAAACATTTTACTTCGTTCAAAAATAATGAAAACATTAAGAGATAAAATGGATGAATTAGGATTTACAGAAATACAAACACCAATCTTAGGAAACTCATCACCAGAAGGAGCAAGAGACTATTTAGTACCAAGTAGATTAAATCCAGGAGAATTTTATGCGCTTCCACAAGCACCACAACAATTTAAACAATTGTTAATGCTTGCAGGATTTAATAAATATTATCAAATAGCACCTTGCTTTAGAGATGAAGACCCAAGAGCAGATAGAGCACCAGGAGAATTTTATCAATTAGACTTTGAAATGAGTTTTGCAACACAAGAAGATGTATTTAAAGTAATAGAAGAAGTTGTGCCATATACATTTAAGAAGTTTACAGATTGGAAAGTTGATGTTGGTCCATTTGTACGTATTCCATATAAAGAAGCTATGGAAAAATACGGAATAGATAAACCAGATTTAAGAAATCCATTAATAATCCAAGATGTAACAAAAGTATTTGAAAAGTCAGATTTTAAAGCATTTGAAGGAAAAACTGTAAAAGCAATAGTTGTACCTGATGGAGCTAAACAAGGAAGAAAATTCTTTGATAAGATGACTGATTTTGCAAAAACAGAAGAAGTAGGAGCAAAAGGATTAGCTTGGGCAAAATTAGATGAAGAAGGAAACCTTCAAGGTGGAATTTCTAAATTTATAACAGAAGAAATGTTAGAAATGTTAGAAAAAGAATATGGACTAAAAAATGGTGATAGCGTATTCTTCATAGGAGATGAACTAAAACAAGCACAAAAAATAGCAGGGCTAGTTAGAATTGAACTTGGAAATAGGTTAGATTTACTAGAAAAAGATACGTATAGATTCTGTTTTATAGTAGATTTCCCAATGTATGAATTATCAGATGAAGGAACAATTGATTTTAATCATAATCCATTTTCAATGCCACAAGGTGGATTAGAAGCACTAGAAACAAAAGATCCACTAGAAGTTTTAGCATATCAATATGATTTAGTATGTAATGGCTATGAAATGGCATCAGGAGCAGTTAGAAACCATAATCCAGAAATAATGGTAAAGGCATTTGAAATAGCTGGATATAAGGAAGAAGATGTAAAAAATAGATTTGGAGCATTATATAAAGCATTTCAATATGGGGCTCCACCACATGCAGGAGCAGCACCAGGGCTTGATAGAATGGTAATGTTAATTGCAAATAGCCAAAATATAAGAGAAGTAATAGCATTTCCAAAAAATAAGAGAGCAAGAGATTTGCTAATGCAAGCACCATCTAAAGTTGCTGAGCAACAATTAAAAGACGTTCATATAAAGTTAGATTTAGATAAAGAATAAAAGGAGAAACTTATGAAAAATTATAAGATGAAAATTACAGTATTCTTATGTGGGGCACTAGGTATGGTATTAGAATTAGTAGCAGCAAGAATTTTATCACCATATGTAGGAAGTTCTAATTTAATTTGGACAACAATTATTGGAATAATGCTAACTAGTATGAGTATAGGATATTGGTTAGGAGGGAAAATTGCGGATAAAAAACCTGATATGAATTTATTATCGTTATTCATATTAGTAGGAGCATTCTTTACAAGCTTAATACCGATATTGGAAACAGTACTTGTAAAGCCTTTATCAGAAATATCTAATCAGTTAGTATTTGTAGCAATAGTGTGCTCAGCAGTAGTATTTGGAATACCTAGCTTTATATTAGCTATGGTATCTCCATTTGCTGTAAAGTTAGAAGATAAAGAACATGAAGATATAGGAAAAACATCAGGAAAAATATCATCATTATCAACAATTGGAAGTATAGTTGGAACATTTGTCGGGGGATTTTTGTTAATACCAAATCTAGGTGTTAGAATGCTTATATTAATATTAACAATAGTGCTATTTATATTATCATTTATGATGTTTGATAGAAAAAATATAAAATACTGTGCTTGTATGTTTGTATGCTTAATAGCATTACTTGGACTTAATTATTATGGAAAATTTATATTTGAGAAAAACAATCCGGATATTATAGAGGATGTAGATTCAGAGTATAGTAGAATTTGGATAAAAAATGTATCTGCTAGAGATATAAATTATAAAACAATGCAAGTAGATACAGGACTAGAGTCATATATAAATCAAGAAACAAATGAAATGGGGGCGGCTTATCTTTATTATTATGATTTATTTGATTATTATAACAAAGATGCAAGCTCTACACTTATGATAGGAGGAGCAGCATACACATATCCAACATATTATTTAAATAAATATCAAGATAAAACAATAGATGTAGTAGAAATAGATGATAAAATGACAGAGCTTGCACAAAGTCAATTTGGATTAGACATAAATAATCCAAGACTTACAATATACCATCAAGACGGAAGAAGTTTTTTAAATAGTACTAAGAATAAATATGATACAATTTTAATAGATGCATTTAAAGGATTAAATGCACCTTTTGAATTAACAACATATGAAGCATTACAAAAAGCAAAAAATGCTTTAAATAATAATGGAATGGTAATTACAAATATAATATCTAGTCTAGAAGGAGACGAGGATGACTTTATAAAATATGAATATGCAACATATAAAGCAGTATTTCCAGAAGTAAAATTATTTAGAGTAAGAGATGTAGAAGATACAAAAAGACAAAATTTGATATTAGTAGGATTTAAAAATAGTGAAGATATTAATGAAGACAAATACGAAGAATATAAAAATTTATTAGATATGGAAGTAACAAATTTTTCAAGTGATAGAGAAGTGGTAACAGATCATTTCGCACCAATAGGAGACTAAAAGGAGTAATAGATGAAAGTATTATTAGGAATGAGTGGAGGAGTAGATAGTTCAGTATCAGCTCTTATTTTACAAGAAAAAGGTTATGAGGTCGTAGGATGTACTATGCTTCTTTTTGGAGAAGAAGGAAAGGCTATAGAAGATGCAAAAAAAGTATGTAAAACTTTAGGAATACCTCATTATACTTTTGATTTAAAGCATGAATTTAATTGTTATGTAATTCAAAAGTTTATAAATGAATATAAGCAAGCAAGAACTCCAAACCCATGTGTTGAATGTAATAAAAAGATGAAATTTGGGATGTTCTATGAAAAAGCAAAAGAATTAGATTGTGATTATATTGCAACAGGGCATTATGCTAAAATAGAATTTTCTAAAAAGTATAATCAATATGTATTAAGAAAATCAGAAGAAGAAAAAAAGGACCAAACATATTTCTTATATAATATTCCAAAAGAGGAATTAGCTCATATAATATTTCCACTACAAGAATATAGTAATAAAGGAGAAATAAGAGCTTTAGCTTTAAAAAAAGGTTTAGATGTTGCAAAAAAGAAAGATAGCCAAGAGATATGCTTTGTTGAAGATAATGATTATCAAAAATTTTTATTAAAACATATGAAAGAAAAACCAAAGATAGGAAATATAAGACTAAAAACAGGGGAAGTTTTAGGAAAGCATAAAGGACTAATAAATTATACAATAGGGCAAAGAAAAGGAATTGGTATTTCATATTCGTATCCACTTTATGTAGTAGATTTAGATTATAAAAATAATGAGGTAATAGTCGGAAAAGAAGAAGATTTATATAGTAAAAAACTATTTGCAAAAGATTTGAATTTCCAAGTAGAGGTAGAAAATGAATTCAAATGTTTAGCTAAAATTCGTTATAGAGCAAAGGAAGCAAAGGCAGTGGTAAGGAAAAGTGGAGAAGGCGTAGAAGTAGAATTTGAAGAAGTACAAAGAGCAATCACAAAAGGACAATCTGTAGTTTTTTATGACGAAGAAGGAATTGTTCTAGGAGGAGGAGTAATTTCGTAAGGATAAATTTTACAAAAAAACTTGTATAAACTTAAGTTTTGTGATATAAATATAATTATAAAAATAAAGCTAAGTTTAGAAAGGCGGAATTTTTGTGGATGAAGAATTAATGAAGGATGCAAAGACCATCTTAATTGTTGATGATGAACAACCAATCAGAGATATATTGGTTTATAATTTAAAAAAGGAAGGATATAATACCATAGAAGCAAGTGATGGAGCTACAGCTGTTGATATTGCGTTAGAGAAAAAACCAGACTTAATTCTATTAGATATAATGCTTCCTAAATTAGATGGATTATCAGTATGTAAAAGAGTTAAAAATTCATTAAATGTTCCAATTATAATGCTTACAGCAAAAGATGGTGAAATAGATAAAATATTAGGCTTAGAACTTGGAGCCGATGATTATATTACTAAGCCATTTAGTGTAAGAGAATTAGTTGCAAGAGTGAAGGCTAATTTAAGAAAAGTAGAAGTTGTTTCAAATAATCAGACTGTAGATAGAAAAGACAATAAGAAAAAGGAAAGTAAAATTGTTGTAGGCGAGTTGGAATTAGACTTAGATAAATTTGAAGTAAAAGTGAGAGGACAAGTTATTGATTTAACATTAAGAGAATTTGAAGTGCTTAAATTTTTAGCTTCTCAACCAGAACAAGTAGTAACAAGGGAAACCTTACTTGAACAAGTTTGGGGATATGAATATTATGGAGATATAAGAACTGTTGATGTTACAGTAAGAAGAATAAGGGAAAAAATAGAAAAAGATACATCAGCACCTAAAATATTAATAACTAAAAGAGGTGTAGGCTATTATATAGCAGCTGGTAAATAAAATGAATTTTAATTTTCGAGAACTTATTGTCAAGTAATTTGACAAATAAGTTCTTTTTTTCTTGATAAAAATTAAAAAGTGTGATTAAATATGTAAAAAAAGAATAAAGGGAAAGAAAATAAATATGGAAAGAACTAAAACAAGAAAAGTAATGGTAGGAAATGTCCAAATAGGTGGACAAAACAGAGTAGTAATACAATCAATGTGTAATACGAAAACAAAAGATGTAGGAGCAACAGTAAATCAAATATTAAAATTAGAAGCAGCAGGTTGTGAAATTATAAGAGTTGCATGCTTAGATATGGAAGATGCAAAAGCGATAAAGGAAATAAAGAAGAAAATACATATTCCAATAGTTGCAGATATACATTATGATTATAGGATAGCATTAGAAGCAATTTCATCTGGAGTAGATAAAGTAAGAATAAATCCAGGAAATATTGGTTCAAAAGATAGAGTAAAAGCTGTAGTAGATAAATGCAAGGAAAAGCATATTCCAATTAGAATAGGAGTAAATGGTGGGTCATTAGAAAAAGACTTGCTTGAAAAATATGGAAAACCTACAGCAAAAGCAATGGTTGAAAGTGCAAAAAGACATATTGATATATTAGAAGAATTAGATTTCCATGATTATATCTTATCACTTAAGGCAAGTAACTTAGATTTATGCATTGAGGCGTATGAAGAAGCATCAAAAGAATTTGATTGTCCACTTCATTTAGGAATAACAGAAAGTGGAACTGAATTTAGTGGTACAGTAAAATCAAGCATAGGACTTGGATATATGTTAAGAAATGGAATAGGAGATACTATGAGGGTATCTTTATCAGATGATCCTGTAAAAGAAATTAAAGTTGCGAAAGAGATTTTAAAAGATTGTAATTTGTATAAAAAATCACCAACTTTAATTGCTTGTCCTACTTGTGGAAGAACAAGAATAGATTTAATACCTATTGCAAAAGAAGTAGAAGAATTTTTACAAGGAATAGAAGCAGATATTACAGTTGCTGTTATGGGTTGTAGTGTAAATGGACCTGGTGAAGCAAGAGAAGCGGATATTGGAATAGCAGGTGGAGTAAAAGAAGGTTTGCTTTTTAAAAAAGGTGAAATAATAAAAAAGATACCACAAGAAAAAATTGTAGAAGTACTAAAAGAAGAAATTTTAAAAATGGTAAAGAATTAGAAAGTTTCTAGAGGGATAGATATGGAAATAATATTAGGTAAGAGTGCAGGATTTTGTTATGGAGTAAAAAGGGCAGTTGATGGGGCAAAACAGGAATTAAAGAAAGCAAGAGGAAAAGCTATATATTGTTTAGGAGAAATAGTACATAATAAACAGGTAATAAAAGATTTAGAGGGAAAAGGATTAGTATTTATAGAAGATATTAAAGATGCAAAAGGTGAAACTATAGTTAGAGCACATGGAATAAAAAAGGAAATATATAAATTAGCAAAAAGTGCAAAGCTAAATCTTAAAGATTTTACATGTCCTAATGTACTTAGAATTCACAAAATAGCAGAGGAACATGTAAAAAAAGGTTATTACATTTTCTTATGTGGAAGTAAAAATCATCCGGAAAATGTAGGAACTTTAAGTTTTTGTGGAGATAATGTTGCAGTTATAGAAACGGAAGAAGACGTACCTTCTGCAATAGAGTTATTAAAAAGAAGTAGAATTAGAAAATTATTAGTAATTTTACAAACAACTTATAGTGTTGAAAGATTTAAAAAAATAGAAAAATTAATAAAAGAACATATACCTGAAAATGTAAAATTAGTGATAAAAAATACTATTTGTAGGGCTACAGAATTGAGACAAAAAGAGACAGAAGAAATTGCAAAAAAAGTAGATTATATGATAATAATTGGTGGAGCAAATAGTTCTAACACTAAAAAATTATATGAAATAGGGAAAGCAAATTGTGAAAACTGCGTATGTATAGAAACAGCAGATGAATTAGAATTAAACACTATAAATAAATATGAAAAAGTAGGAGTTATGGCAGGGGCTTCAACTCCACAAGAGTTAATAGAAGAAGTTGTAAATATAATAAAATAATGTCGCATTGGGGACGTTTCCTTTGAACACAAAATGTCGCAAAGGAAACGTCCCTAATGCGACATTAATTAATAGTAGTGCTTGTTGCACCAGTGCCTACAACATCTTCTTGTAAAGATCTCCACGTATTACAGCCAACAATTCCATCCGCTGTAAGACCTTTTGAACGTTGATAACTTATTACTGCATTTTGAGTAGCTGAACCAAAAATACCATCTAATCCATTTGTTCTATATCCTAATGTATTTAAGTCATCTTGTGCAATTAAAACATAATTACTTAAACTTCCCCTCCTAAGAGTAGGGTACCCACCAGAAGCACATGCAGGTTTTCCGGAAACGTTTATGAAACTGTTGATGATACATGCAAAAAGCATTAATATAGTTTAGGATATAATTTTAAAATGAAATCTTCTGGGTTTTTAGGATTTTCTTTTAGATATTCAACTTTTTCTAATACACTCTTTAATAATTGATTTTTTAATTTTGCACTATCTGTTTTATAATAAGTATCTAAAACTTTTTTTATTTGAGGGATTATAATTTCTTTATTCTTTTGGCTAGAAATGATTTTATCTCTTTGTTTTTCTAAATCTTTAATTTTTTCATTTAATTCATTTATTTGTTTACGTAAAAGTGTAGAACGATTAATAAATATTTCGTTAGAATATATTCCCTGTTCTAATAAATCATAAGTGTTATTCAATTGAAAAGAAAGTTTATCTAATTCAGATTTACAATTTTGAACAGCTATATTATTTATTTCTAATTGATTTTCAAAATCACTATTATCGTTATTTACTAATTTTAATTTATAATCTTTTAATAATAAATCTAATGCTTGTAAAAGTTTCTTTTCAACTATGTCAATATTAGTTCCAATATTTCTACAATTTCTACAACAAATTCTTATATCGTTTCTTCTACTATCAACGTTTCTAGACATAGCTCTTCCACAAATAGCACATTTTAAAATAGAAGCCATTGGATTTTTTATTGTATAATCTACCTTAGCTCTAGTTGTTAAATTGTTTTTCCTTATACTTTGTACTTTATTCCAAGTATCTAAATCAATTATAGGTTTATGAATACCATCTACATATATAACTTCTTTATCTGGATTTTTAATTCTCACAATTTTACCATCAATCATTCTTTTAGTTGTTGCTTTATCTTCATATTTTATTTTCCCTATATAAATTGGATTTGTTAAAATATATGATATTGAGGAATTAGCAAATTTCTCTCCTCTTTTAGGTTTATAACCTAAATTATTTAATTTTTTAGCAATAGCTTTTATACCAGAGCCATCACAGTACATATTAAAAATTAATTTAACCATTTTGGCTTCTTCTTCATTTACTTTTAGAGAATATCCTTTTTGCTTTGGTAATTTATAAGTTTCATATCCATAAGGAGCAGCTGTTCCTACATGTTTACCCTCTTTAATACTAGATATTAAACCAGAATGAAGTCTTTGATTTATTTTTTTATATTCTCTTCTAGACATAAATAAACCAAATTCAAAGTATTCTTCATCATATTCATTGTTTGGATTGTACGTCTTTAAAGGTGTTATTATTTTAGTGTTAGAATATTGAAATGTATTAGATACAATTCCTTGGTCTAAGGTATTACCTCTTGCTAAACGTTCTACTTCTACAACTAATACACCTGTCCACATTCCGTTTTCAACATCTTGCAACAATTCCTGCATAACTGGTCTGGCGGAAATAGTTTCACCACTTACTACTTCTCTATAGAATTTACTTATCTTAATATTATTATTTTTAGCAAAATCTCTTAAAATCTTTTCGTGTCTTGCCAATGTTTCACCTTGTCCATGAGCTTCTGCATCAATATCTTTACGAGATTTTCTTAAATATGCACAATAATATTTCATATTATTATTTATGTAATTAGACATATAAAAATACCTCCTTAAACAAAAATTCGGTACTTGTATAAGGAAGTTTTTTATATTATAATTATAAAAACTGCTTATGCAAGTATGCAATATAGATAATGTAAAACTTTGGCGAGGGATACATTATCTATTTATTTATTTTTAATATCTTCAAGTAACTGTATTATTTCTGAAACAGCTCTAAGAGATATAGCTAATACAAAAGTACCAACAAATATTAAAATTCCAGAAACTATATTTGCCATAAGACCAAAGATACTGGCAATACAACCAATTACAATTACTGCTATAAAAAATCCGCTAATAACATAAGATACTTGATTTCTTTTGTGATGTATTTCTTGTGAATTTAAACCATATTTTTTAACACAGTCTGAACAATAACCATTTGTTAATTCACTTTCTATACATTCTTTTCCACATTTTTTACATTGCATAATAAAACATCTCCTTTCTTTTATTTTTTCTTTCTTTTTTTTCTTCTGATTTCTTCTACGATTCCAATTACTCTAACAGGTAGATTTTGTATTTGTTCTTCTGTAAAAGTAATCGGCTGATATAGTGGTTTTCCACTTTCATCTAAAGACATATTCAAAGGTTGTAAAGTAATAGTCTTTTGTTGTTCATCCTTAAAAACTCTTTTGAAGGTACCATCATTACCGTTAACCATTACTACGCAATCATCTCCACTATCACAATTATCTACTTTTTCTAATATTAAAATATCACCATCTAAATATTCTGGCTCCATACTTTTACCTTTTACTTTTAAACCAAAGTATTGTTTTCCACCTTTTAACATATCTGCTGGTATTTCTTCCGTATCTAATATGTCTTCTATACACTCCATTGGAACACCTGCTGGAATATTTCCATAAACAAAAACAATAGCAGAATTAGGTTTGTTTTTTTGATTTTTTTCATATTCAGCTAAGTCTGCGTAACCAGCTTTTACATATAAGTCTAAATAATCAATACCATAAACAGAGGCTAATTTTTTTAATACACCAGCACTAGCTCTTCGATGTCCATTTTCTATTAAAGATAAGTAACTATTAGAAACTTTTGCTAAATCATATACTTCTCTGGTAGATAGATGTTTTTCTTCTCTTAATTTCTTTAAATATGAACCCATTTCTTTTATAGATAATTCCATTGTTATAACCTCCTATTTATAAGTACATTTTAGCATAAGTGATTTCAAATGTAAAGTTTTTTGAAAAAATTTTAAAAAAACTATTGACAAATGAAATCATAATGATATAATGTTTACAAATGAAAGCAAAGGAGGTTAAAAAATGGCAAATAGGACAGTGATAGTAAAAGATTTGGAAAAATTTCAAAACGAAATTATAAAAGCTGGATATTCTTACAGAGGTCTAGGAAAAGAGATAGGATGTTCACAAACACAAATCAGTAATATAGCAAATGGAGAAAGAAATCCAAGTGCAGAAACAGCGGTGAATATATGTAGAGCATTAAACAAAAATTTTGACGATATTTTTTTTATCAACAATGATTACAAAAGAAAGCAAAAGAGGTGAGAAGATGAAGGAACAATTAATTTTTGGAATTATTATAATTAGTATAGCTTGGATATTTTCTACTATATTAGCAGGAAAAATGGCAGGCAAAACAGGTGTAATTCTTTATATAGTATATGGATTATTAATAATTAGTCCTTTTGTATTTGTTTTGATAGGCTTGCAACAAGGTTGGATAGAAGGATAAAGGTTTCCATACTACGAGGCTTAGAAAAAGAAGTGGTTAATTCTTTAATAATGTTATCATCATCAATCTTGAAATAGCCATAAAGTTTTAAAACACTTTCAATATAGTTTGAATAATTTTTTTCACTAGTATTATCGACAGAATATGCTTGAGAACATTTAATAAAATTTTCTAAAACTTCTTTTTTGGATTTTTCATAAATTTCAATTTTAGTAAGTTTTAAATCATAATGACCTTTTATAGCTTGAGTGATACTAGGAGAAATTAAAGCAATTACACTTAAAATTATAGCCATAGTTATTTCCAAAGTTATAGCACCTCACTTTCGAGGTAATTATAACAGAAAATATCAACAAGTCAAACTATAGGTGGAAATAAAAGTAAAAGAGGTGAGAAGATGGAAGAAAAAAATAAAGAATTATCAAAAGACAACTCTTTAAATTATTTTATAAAATTGTTATTTTTGGTTTTTGGAACGATTTTGTTTTGTGGAGGTATTATCTTTCTTATTATCTACGTTTTCATGTGAATTTGATATTTTTTTAGCAACAAAATCAAATAAAAGAACTAATAATATTATACTAACGCAAAAAAGAACTAAAAATAGTAAAAACATAAATACATCAAACCAATTAATCATTATTTAACACCTCCAATTGAGGTAATTATAACAGAAAATATCAACAAGTACAAACTATAAGAATAAAGATTAAGAGAGGTGGTGGGAGTGATAATACAAGAATACAAATTAGGAGAAACAAAAATACAAATAGATGATAGTTTCTTTCCTAAAACAAAAGAAGAAAAACAAAAAAACTATGAAGAATTTAACAGGATAGGTTGTAAAATTTTATATTCAAAAGATTAGAAAGGAGTGAAACAAATGAAGAAAAATAAGATTTACGAATTAATAGGACGAGCAGTAGTATACACAAGTTTATATGCAGTAGCAGTAGCAGGAACAGTATGGATGTTCTTACAAAACACTATCTATTAGAAAGGAGAATGGAAAAATGAAATTTCTTATATCTTTAATAGTTATTATATTAGGGGCAACAATAGCTCAATTTATTCCAAATGATTGGCTTTACATATTTGGATTTACTATAGGGTGTATTGTACAAGCGATTTTAAGTTTTGAATAGAAAGGAGAGATAAAGATGGATTTATTATTATGGATATTACTTATTATTTATATTGTAAGTGTAATTGCAGAAATAATAGCAGAAAAAAGAAAAGATGAACTTTTAAAAGAACTAATAAAAGAAAATACAGACTTAGCAAAAGTACCTGCAAGAGTAGAAGCAATATTAATATTAGCAGAAGCTAAAAAAGAAAATTACATAACGACAATAAACAAAATAAAAGAAGTAATTACAAGCGACCAAACTAAATAATTACTTCTAATAAAACACATAAATATATGATTTTCTATATTATTATAACAATTTTTTTATAGAAAATCAAGAGAGGAGAAAAATTATGGATATATATGATTGTAGGTTTGTCAAACATATGTCACACTTTATTGATAAATATATAGTTTGAAATACACAATATGACTACTTTGAA
>CALXCH010000014.1 GCA_944386735.1 uncultured Clostridia bacterium | reverse complement strand
AGCATCTATTCCAAACTGAACTATATGTGCTGTAACCTGCCCTACTAAAACACCTATATTATATGGTAACTCTTTAAACCAATTGATTACGTTCTGTATCCATTGAGGAATAGTCTCTGTAAAGAAAGATACTATTGCATTCCATGCATTTATAAAAGTGTTTTTAATATTTTCGCCTAATTGTTTCCAAAAATTTATAAAACTATTAAAAGCATTTGGAATAGTTACTGTAAAGAAGTTTATTATGCTTGCAACCGCATTTGATATAAATGTTATTATTGTCGTAATTACATTTATTAAAAATGTAATTACAGGTGTTATTATTGTTATCAATGTAGATAAAATTGTTCCTAATGCCGAAAATGCTTTTCCTAATACGTTAACTAAAAATTCTCCAACAGGTTGAAGAGCTGTTAATAAAGAAGAAAAAGCTTGACCTAATTGTTGCAATGCTGGCTGTATTGATGTCCATGCACTCATTAAAGCATTTTTAATCTGCTCAAATGCACTATTTACCGTATTTCTAAAATTTTCACATTTATTATATAATGCCACTATTATTGATATTACCGCAGTTATTACAGTTATAACAACTCCTGCAGGTCCTGATAATGCTGTAAATGCAGAACTTAGTACTTTAGTAGCTGCTCCACCTGCTATAAAAGCTGTTTTTAAAGATGTTATAATTCCAATTAAAGAAGAAATTCCTGAAGCTACTTTTCCTACAATAAGCAATAATGGTCCTAAGCCTGCAAGCACTGCTAATATTTTTAATATAGTTTGCTGAGTTTCTTGGTCTAAATTTGCAAAAGCATTTGCCCACTCAGTTATTTTTTCAACTACTTGAGTAACAACAGGTAATAAACTTTGTGTTAAACTTCCTAACGCTGTTTTTAAAGCGTCCATTGCTGTAGAAAGTTTTCCGTTCATGGTTTGAGAAGCTTTTTCCATTGCATTATAATATCTTCCGCCTTCAGATGTAGCAACTTGCATTGCTTTAGCTATATCTTCAAAAGAAATTTTTCCATCAGAAACTTCATCTCTTAAATCAGCCATAGATTTTCCTGTTTGTTCTGCTATAATCTGCAATGGATTGAAGCCTGCATCTATCATTTGATTAATATCTTCCATCGTTGCTTTTCCAGCTGCTCCAATCTGTGAAAACGCTCTAGTTAAGCTCATTAACTTTTCACTATTTCCCATTGAGATATCGCCAAGTGTTTGTAGATATCCTGTAGTTTTATCTGCCTGTAAACCAAAGCCCAACATCATTTGAGTCGCTTCTAACAAATCAGAAGTTTCAAAAGGTGTAGTGTTAGCCATTTGCTTTAAAGTTTCTAACATATCTTTAGCTTTATCTGCACTTCCTAACAAAGTTGTTAAATTAGCTTGAAAATCTTCCATTTGTGCATTATATTTTACACCTGCGGTTCCTAAAGCAATTAAAGGTGTTGTTAATCCAACTGTAAGTGCTTTTCCAGCTTTAGTTGCTCCTTCACCTATGGCTCCTAAGCCTTTAGATAACTTACTAGCTATTCCAGATGTAGATTTTTCTAAACTATTAAAATCTTTATTTAAAGATTTTAAACCTTTTTCTATTTGTTCTTTTGTTAACTCTACTTCAATTACAACTGAGCCGTCTGACATTTTTACTCCTTTCTAGTCAGGCTCACAGGCTCAATTTAAAGACTTATTTATCCTTATTTCTATTTCTTTTCCACATTTTTTACATAATAAAAAGATGCCTTTTGCTTTGGCATCTTTGCTATATTTTATTAACTTTTTTTTACAATACGGACATAAAAACCATTTTTTCATTTTACCCTCTAGTTTAATACATAGATGCTTCAACAATTTTAAAAGTAGCATTTTGCATTGCTTCTATTTGATCTGAACTTACAAAAGTAAATATATCAAAATCTTGACTTTGCCCTGCATTTAAATTGTTGGCATATATGTAATCTTGATTTATTCTATTTCCTTCGCTATTAACTGCCTCTACTTGAATTGTAAAAGATTTTGTTTCATTTGTTTTGTTTGTAACTTTTACTGTCATTTTAGTTTCATCTAGTCCATATTCTCCTGGAATAACTTCAAACTGACCTAAAGAAACTTCTACATCATTTGCAAGAACTTCTTCTGTATTGTCTCCTGAAGCAGTATCTAAGCTATCACTAACAGCATTAAGTGCATCAGAAGCAGTTTTTTGAACTCCAAGAGTTATTACAATTGCTAGTATTCCTAAAATAACTGTCGCAATCATTTTTCCTTTACTTGCTTTTTTTATAGATACAAAACCAAAAATTACTGCTAAAATTCCTAAAATAAATGATAAATTATTAATTATAGGAATAAATGATGTACATACACCTACAATTCCTAATACTAATCCAGCAGTACATAACCCACTTTTTTTAGTTTCTTCCATTTTTAGTGCACCTCCTTTTACTTTTTCTAAAAAGAGTATATACCAAAATTTTACATTTTGCAATATTTTTTATAAAAAAGCACAAGCAAAATCACTTTCTTTTTGTTCTTCGGTTCTCATATCTGGCAATTTATATATTTGTTGTAATTTTTTATAATGTTTCCTCATTTCTTTATCTTTTATCTCAGAAAGCTCCATTGACCTATATCCCATTATCTCTACAATTTTGTTGTCAGCTTTTAAACCGTTAAACATGGCTTTAAATTTCCACCAGTGCAAATAATCAATTTCTACTAAGTCAATATTGTATTGGTCTTTAAATGCACTATATATCAAGTCATTATCAAATATATAGCTATATATTTGCTTATTATTTTTATTGTTTTCTTTTTTTCGAGTACTCTTTTCTTCACTTTTTCCACAACTATAAAACCAGATTATATCGTCTATAGCTTTTTTAAAATCTTTTATTTCATTTATTTCTGGATAAAATAAATTTAAGGCTTGAAATGTTTTTGCTCTATCGGAATATTTTGGGTTTTGCATCATAATTTCAAAAGTTATACACGTTCTAAAGTTAGTATCAAAATCTATTTTTATTCTATCTTTTACAACTTCATTAATATTATCTAACAATAAATTTATCATTTTTTAGCCCTTCTGGTTGTTCTATTTGGTTTGTATTCTATGCCTATTTCCTTAAGCTCTTTTTCAAAGTCTGCCATTTCAACATCAAGTTCATCTTCTTGCTCTTTTCTAGCTTTTACTAAATCTTTAAAAGCCTTTAAGCATAATCTAAAATTTCTTTTTCCTTCAAATATTTCTTTAGATGAACCTTCCCCAAAAATATTATCAAAACATTTTTCTATTGTTTCACAAGTCTTATTTATAAGCTCCGATTGTTTCATTGTTTTAATATTTGTCATCATGTTTTTTATTTCTTTTTGTGCAACTTCTGACTCTTTCTCGTACTTTTCCATTTGCTCAGCATCAAAAAAGTCAAAATCTATTTCTTTTTCTAATATTTTCATTTTTTCCTCCTAATTTCAAAGAGGCTTATTTCTAAGCCTCTACTAAAGTAATTTCTTTATAAACTGGTGCTGTATCTACTGTTACAGATACATTGCTTTGTGTTTCATATCCTTCTTTACTTATTTGTATATTAGAATATGTTGCTTTTGCTAAGTTAATATAAGCAATACCATTTGCATCTGTATAAATAGTATTATTGGTATCTATTACAATTTCTGCTCCTTGAACTTGTCCTTCACTATCAGATACATTAAATGTTACTAATTGTACGGCATTGTCTCCATCTTCTGTAAATGATACTGCAGATATATTTTTAATGCTATTTGCATTATCTAATGGTGTTGCTGTACCAATTATAATATCTCCATTAGCTCCAAATGTTCCAGAGATTGTATATTTGTTTTCATCTCCACCTGAGCTATCTGGAATTACAGAATAAATACGTTTTGTAGCATAGTATCCGTTTCCTTTTTTCTTATTAAAGTCTACTGTTACTATTTCTACATTTACATTTGTTTTTTCTAACTCTTCTACTTCTGCTAAAAAGTTATGTATAGCATCTCCTACGATTCTATCTGCTTCATATCCAATTTCTTTTGCGAAACTCGTTACTCTTTTTCTTGTAGTTGGCTCATCAACGTATTTTGTCTCGTCTGTCTCAGTATTACTAGAATTTTCTTGAGATGTAAAACCTTTCATTCTGTTAAAAGTTGTTCCACCAACTAAAATAGACATAAAGTTTACAATATTATCTCTATTATAAAAAACTAATTCTTTTTGTGACATTTTATTTCCTCCTTATAAAAAATAGAGCCCTATTAGGCTTGATAATAAGTACAATTCATTTGAATGATGTACGTTGCTTGTGTATTTGTTCTTTGCAAAATGTAGCTCGGCGAAGTACATTGAATATGTTGGATATTAGGTATTTTAGGTAAATTCCTATTATCATCTTGTTCTTCTATCCAGCTCATAAAGTCCTCTCCAAACTTACTATTTGCAAGGTTTGTTATATTTCTACTTGAAATAGGTGCTTGAACCACAAAATCAAAAGCTATTTGCCTTAAGCTTCCCCCACCTCTATACTTTGTTACGATTGGAGTTGTAGTAGCTTGCACTATTGCATAACTATTTATATCGTCTTTTAAATAATCTACATCTATTTTGCCTTTATTTAAATAAGGGCATGTTTCTATAAACTCTTTAATTAATTCCATTTTTGATTTTTCTTCCATTTTATCCACCTTTATTTATATAATTTTGAATATCTCTTGTAAGTTCTTTCCCTTTTTTCTCCATCATAAGTTTATCCCATTCTGGACCTGTGCCAGGTGTATGATAATTCAGTTTTTCCCCACTTTTTTTCTTCTTTTCTCCTTTTGGAGACCACCATCTACCACTTTTTAAAGGTATTCCAGATACTCCTAACTTTGGACTTATATATTCGTCACCTTTATAATGATAATGTGCATAAGGGCTAGTATATTTAATCTTAGATGGACTTGGATGTGTTTTTAATCTTCTAAGTGTTCCATTTTGCATTGGAATAAACGGATTCATTAATCTGTCTGCTTCATTTCTTGCATACTGAATTACTCTCCCATCTTTATTAAGTCCATGGTCTTTCAATATTTTATTTACATCATTTATTTTTACTTTTACATCTATCTTAAACCCACTTGACATTATTCGTATACCTCTACTTTGAAATGTTGTAAGTTACCTTTTCTATTATCCATTGCACTAACAATCTGGAATAAATTAAAACGCTTTTTAATTTCTGTAATATCAAAATCCAGAGGGCAATTACCCTCTACTATATAATCACCCTCTTTTAAGAACCAATCTGTTTCATAACTTTCTACTGCTAAATTATTCTCAATTTTTGCAATGCCTGTGGGAATTACTATAGTTGCACTTCCTGCTACCTCTTCCCCATTAGAATTTATTACTATTTTTCTAATTTTTCTTACATACACTTTGTCAATTACTGTTTTTTGAAATGTTTCATCTTCTTTAAAATTATAAATAGTTATAGTATTATTAAAAAATCTATCGTTCATTTATTAGCACACCCCACAATACAAAAGTGGATTTCCATCATTGCCAATAAGATTCCAAAGATATTGACTTATAGCTTTTTGCTTTTTATCTTCATAATCAGTTTTGATTTCTTCTGGTGTAGAATAACTTTCTGACCAGCCCTCAATATTTTGTGATTTGAGATTTCCTATTTCAGATAATTTTGTGTTTTCTTCATCTTGTAAATTAACAATTAAGCAAGTAACATACTTAACTTGCTCTGGAACATTGTTTTTATCAATTCTTCCAAAAGTTTTATGATTAATATAGTTACTTGCTTTTATATTTAGATTTTTGAAATCATTAGGCACGTTATCTGTACCTAATATTGATTTGTATTCATTTTCATCTTTTAAGTAAGTTAACATGCCTTATTCCTCCTATTCTGCAGCTGCTACACTTATTGTTGCATGGTTTGTAAATGTTTTGCCTTTACTATCTGTTACTTTTACATTTATTCTGTAATCTTTTTGTGTTAAAGGCGTTTCATTTACTTTTACGTTAGCTCCATCTATTTTAAAAGAAGCATTATCTACTCCATTTGTTTCATCAGCTTCTAACGCGTAAGTAAATGGGGCTGTACCACCTTGTGCAGACAATGTAGCAACTACTGCATCAGCATTTACATTAACATTACCTTCTTGTAAACTTGCTGTTGGTGTTATTGTTAATCCTGTTATTTCAGGGTCTGTTATTCCGTCTTTTTTTTTAAGTTAATAACAACATTTTCAGTTTTAGTCGTACCTTCAACTTCAACGGCTCCAATAACATCTCTTTTCATGCCTTCTGCTGTAACTCTATATAATCCAGTAGAGTTTTTATTTGCTTTAAATACAGCATTTCCACTAGAATTTGTTTTCTTGATTTGTCCATTAAAGTTTACTTTAGCTCCTTCTACATTTGCTGCATCTCCATCTTTAACATTTATAGTTACATCTACTCTAGCTTCTGAATAAGAACCTGGTAATACAACTGCAAATGGAAATCTTACAGACTCATCTGGTTGTAAAGCATTTATTGGGTTTGGAATTTCCCAACCTAATCTCATAACAACTCTTAATGCAACCATATCATCTTGTGCTAAGTTATATACAATGTCTCCAGTTGCAGGGTCTTGTATTACAGCTTGGTCTAATACTTTAAATGTAATATCTTGTCTGATTGCATAAACAGCTTGACTAAAGTCACCTACAATTAATTGTGCTAAAGTTTTATCCCAAGCGCCATTATCTATAAATGCTTTATTTAAGCTATCTATTTCAGTTCCTTTTATTGGTTGTCCAGTTGTGTCTAACATCATTCTGAATTTACCTTTTAAATCAACTCCACCAACGGCACCATTTACATTGTATCCGCTTTCTTCAACCTTTACCATTGCGTCATTTATTGATTGATATAATGTGTTTGAACCTGGTGTTACAGTTGCTCCAGCATTTAAAACAGATGTTAATAAGTCTGCTCTAAACCCTGCTGGCTTATCTACTCCAGTGAATACTGCTTGGTCAAATTTCTTACCCATAGCTTCTTCTATTCTTGGTCTTACATCTGCCCATATATCAAAAGAAGCATCGTCTAATACTGCTTCTGGAATTGGTACTATAACAGCCATTTCTTCTGCATTAATATATTTCTTGTCCCAAGCCATTTTTGTTAATTGTTTTTTAGCATTATCGCTATTTTGCCAATATACTAATGGCAAAGAGTCTAAAACTCTCATTTTAGTTTTGTTTGATGTCATGTTTGGTAATCTTCTAAACATTGACATTGCTTTTGATTGTTTAATTGTTCCTTCTATTATTTCTCTTGATACTTGCTCGTCTATTAAGACTTCAGCATCGCTTCTTGAAATCATTTGATTTGACATAATAAATTCCTCCTTAAAAATTAAAATAAAAAAAGACTAGCTTTTGCTAATCTCTGACTGAACGTATTAAATCGTTCATAGTTTTGTTTGTTTCTTCTTGATTGTTTGTTTCTTTTCCATCTAAACTTAAACTAGAGCCTACTTTTTTTCTTACTACTGTAGTCTCTGTATTAAATTGTGGATTTTTTGCTTTATAAGCTTTTAGTGCTGTATCAAAATCAAGTGTTTCTGATACTTGTCCTAATACTTCACTTGCAACAAACTTAGCAAACTCAGGTTTTATTCCTGCATTAGTTACTTTTGTTGTTGCATCTAACATAGAATATTTAGAATTAAGTTCCTCATATTTAAATTTATAATCATCTCTTTCAGTTGTGATGTTCTTAAGTTTTGCATTAATTCCATCATCTCCTTGTATGGATGCTTCTAAATCCTCATATTTCTTTTTGTAATCTAAGTTTTTAGCTTTTTTTACATCATCATCGTATTTACTCTTAGCTACATATCCTCCTGCAGAAAGATTGGCTAATTTCATACCTTTTTCTTCTACCGCTTTTGTAAAATCATCGTATGATAATGCGTTCTCTCCAAATAATTCTTTTAATTCATCTTCCATTTCTTTTCCTTTCTCACACTGATTTAATTTAAATGACAGTTCACTCTGTCTGTTGTGTGTCTTGCATTTATATCTCGACAAGCTAGAGTTATTTAGATTTCTTTAAATGTCTAATCTTAAAGACTTTAATTTTAAAAATGGCACAAGTTAATGGATTTGAACCACTATCTAACAGTTTTGGAGACTGCTGTTTTTCCGTTAAACTAAACTTGCATAATAAAAAGACAGTTGTTAAACTGTCTTAAATCAATAATCTATACTTTCTAAAAATTTTCCTGGATAATATTCTCCTATATCTTTACCGTCCATTTTAATTTTTGGTTTTGTAAAACCTACTTTTTGTATTGGCAAAAAATCTTTTTTTATTTCTATATTAGGAATATTACTATTATTTTCACTTATCTCAAATTTTATTTTTGTTATATGTTTTATTTCTTTTCCATCTATCCAAACGTGTGTATGATTTTTATCATCTACAATTATTTTTAATTTTTCCTTCATATTTCCTCCTAAATAACTAATCTACTATTATCTTTTCTTAATCCTGTTTGATTTAAAAAATCATTTAATTGTGCATTGTGGTCTTTCTGTTTTGCTTTTATATTTCTTATTTCTGCTTGTACTTGTTCTATATCTATATCTTTATTGTTACTTGTTAGAATAGCCTGTTGTGCTTTTAAATCTTTTTTATCTTGTCTTATTTTTCTTTCAAAACCTCTTTGTTTTTGCGTTGCTTCATATTTACTTATTTTCTTTCCATTGTATTCTACCTTTTCGTCTTTCCACTTATTGAGCTGTTTTTGTGTATAAGTTCTAGCAGAACCTTTATAGTATGGATACCAATCGTGTCTACAGTTTATTCCTTTGAAACCTGTTGCTTCTCCATATCCTATATCCTTTAAACTTAAGTATCCTTTTTGTCCGCTTCTACTAACTATTTTACCTTGCCAATGTGCGTGTTCTGGTCTAGCTCCACTATGTGCTGTAAGTTCCATTAAATCCCAGCCCATTTCATCTGCCCTAAGTTCTTGTAGTTTTCCACAATTTTGATTTATTGCTGTTACTATGTTTGTTCTTACTGCACTTTCTAAGCTTCTTTTAGCTCCAGAAGGATATGTTATAGCTACCCCCTGAGAACTAATATTGCTTATTGTATCTATGATTGCTTGTGTATAGCTCTTAACTCCTGTACTAACTTCCATATATGCCATATTTATAGAATTATAAAATTGTGTTTGTGCTGTATTTGCTGTTGTCATGCATAAGTTTTGCAAATTACCTGCTGTTCTTACTATTGCTGCGTTCATAACTTGTTTTATACTTTCACTTTGTTGTAATGGAAGTGGCTGTAAGCCTGCTTTTTTGTATATCTTGTCATCAAACTTTAAACTCTTTTCTCCTGCTTCATAAAAGATACGATTTACTTCTTCTACTGTTGTGTTGTTGTATTCAGCAAGTAGCTTTACTATATCTTCATACAAGTATCCCATTTCTTGTGCTATTCTTAAATCATTTAAAACTACAGTATTTGCATATCCAAAATTAGCTATTCTTGTTGCTATCTCTTCTATTATTTGCAACTCTAAATTACTATAAATAGCATTTGCTTGTTTTTCTATATTAATAAAATCTTGTTCAGTTAGCATTATTAAACCTCTGATAAATTTATTCCTTCTATCTCTGCTCTTATTTTTAACATTCTTATATAATTTCCCATATATTTCTTTTGTTCTTTCAATACTTCTAAAGAACAATTGGGTGTAAAATTTAAAGTCCCAGCTTCATATTTTACTGTCATTTTATCTAATTTGTCATATCTAATTTTAGTTTGATAATATTCTGCTTTAAATCTTTCCTTATAATCTTCACTATTCATCATTTCAATAGTATCTTTTAATTCCATTATTCTTCCTCCCCGTTATTATTGTTTGGAGTAAATCCAAAAGCCTCTTGATTACTCATTTTTTCTTGTTGTATTTGTTCCATTTCCTCTAAGGCTTGTTCTTCGTTTAAGTCTCTATATTCTTCTATGTAAGATTTATGACTTCTTAAGTTTTGTGCTACTTCTTGTATTGCTCTTACTTGTTCGGCACCTCTATCTTCTATAATGCTATCATCAAAATCTATTGTTACTTTTTCTGCATTTATTTTTTGATTGCCAAAAACAGTAGAAGCATAAGCTATAGCCTTAACAATAGTTATTAAACTACTTTCTAAAACTTGCTCATGCTTCTTTATGGTTCTAAACATATCTGAATTTTCTGATATAACCCCTGTTGCTGTTTGTATAGCTTGTCCATCGAACTTATATCTTTCATTTCCAAAACCAACTTTACTAGACAAAACATTTAATTGATAATTGATTGCATTAATAAATTGGTCTGCTCTTAAGTTGGCGTCATCATGTTCTATCATGCTATCTTTGTTAAATCCCTTAGGCATACGATAAACTGAAATATCATTTGGGTCAAATACCATACGTTGTTCTCCTTCATCGTATGACAACATTTCTTCGGCAACAAATGTTCTTCTTCTTCCTATCGTAATTTCATTATCTAAGCCGTCATATGCATTGTCTAAACATTTTAAAGTATCTATTGCATTAGCATATACAGACAAACCGAAAGGTGTCTCACTGTCTATATTGTTACAAATATTAGGTGTTATTATTGCAAACCATGGAATATTGCTCTTTGTATCAAACTTGTCTAGAAAACCTTCTTTATCTTCTTCACTGGCTTCTACAAAAGAACTATATTTGCCTTTAAACATATAATTTTTAATTACATAGTTGCCTTGTTCGTTTTTTACATGCATTGCAATATAAATATAAGTTTGTCCTTTTTTATATTTTGTAGTAACAAAAGCACACTCTGTTATTTTTCCATTTTCCCAAGTTAGTGGAATTATTTTCTTACACTCCACAAACTCTAACTTCACTCTTGCATTAGTAACATCTAAAGTATTTTCTCCTTCTTCTATATCTTGAACCGATACTACTAAAGCACCAGTTCCTATAGCAAAGGATTTTTCTATACCTTGATTTATAATTGCTATTGCATTATTTTGTCTTAATATTTCATTTAAAATCTCCGTATCTTTTTTAGTTTTAAGATTTATCTTAACTTTCTCATTAAAAAGCAAATCTGCCCAGTCTTCTGCTACTTTTTTAGCTCCTTGCATTGACTTTTTTTCCATTTTTACTTTTCTTTGTCCATTGTATATATAATAATTATGAAATTTACGGACTTTTCCTCTGTACCAACTTGTCCATATTGTTATATACTTTTCCCAATTTAATTTTTCTGATATATCATAACCTTGATTACTAAAAAACTGTTGTAGATTCATATCCTATCTCCTACTATTTATCAAATTTTCATAAAAACTATTTATTGAGTATTCAAATGCGTCTAAACTATCTATGTCTGTTGTTCCATCGTCTAGTCTCTCATCTGGCTTTTTATCGTTCCATAAGGCATCTTGAAAAGCTTTTGTTATTATTGTGTTTTTTCTTAATATAAAAAATCGTCTCTGTGCCATTAATGTGCTACTTAAAAATATTCTGTCATTTATCAATCCTTTACTACAATCTACCACTTGTACTGGTAACCTCTCTTTTTGACATCTTCTAATTAATCCTAAAGTTATAACATTTCCTAATGCTCCATAATCACAAAAAGCATACTGACATTTATCATATTTGTCGTACACTCTTTTATAAAACTCTATAAATTTTTCATATATTTGTTCTGGATCATATACTCCAGATAAATCCATTTCATCTAAAACATAAACATTTCTAAAATTATATGTAATGCCACTTGCTACAAATTTTATTTTAGATTTCCCTGCACCATAGTCAACTCCTATTGTTACTATTGCTAGTTCTTCTCTTGGCTTATCTACTAGAAAATCTTGTGTCTTATCTGCAAATAACATATATATTGTTCCTTCAGCTGCTTTCCAGTCTCCTAATATGTATCTGTCGAAAAATACTGTTCCCTTATATTCTGTTTCTAACGCTTGTAATACTTCTTTTGCCAAAAATGGATTATCGTATAAAGTATATTTTTGTTGGTATATATCTGCATCTCCATCTAAAAACTTTTTGAACCAATGTGAAGGTCCTTCTGGGTTACAAGTTCCATCAAATTTACTATATGATTTATCTAGCCTTGACTTAAGCATTTGAAAAACACCTTCGTCCCAAGTCGCTACCTCATCACCATAACAGTACTTAAAACTTGAACCTCTTATTTTATTTATATGTTTTTTATTGTCTGCTCCTAAGCAATAACATTTTTCTCCAAATAAAAAAGCTGTATTATCTGATTTTATTTCAGATACCAGCTCTGTTCCCCATATGTCTTGTAAAGGTTCTATTACATTTCTTTGTAAAGTTCCTTTTGTGTTTCCTAATATAACTATTAAACCTTGTTCATTTGTTACATTTCTTATTCTTTTAGGTATTACATAATAGTCTAAATATGTCTTTCCACTTCTTGTTGCTCCATATTTTACATTCCATCTTCTATCAGCATTGTCTAAAAATTCCCTTTGTTTTACTGAAAGCATTAAACAACACCACCTAAGCCTTTTAATACTTCATCCAGTTTTTCTAGTGTTTCTTTGGTACTTTCATTTTCTATATTTACTTTATCTCGCCATTGGTTTGGCTTTCTATTTTTTAGCCAAAATATTAAAGCGGTTGTATCTGGAGCTACTTGTTTCTTTACCTTTTTAGTTAGCTTCTCAACATACATATTTAGTTCCTTGTTATAAACATCTTCATAAGTTTTTTCCTCATATTCATATCCTAAGGCTCGTTTTAATAATGCATTTTCCACTTCATAGTCTACTATTTCTTTTCCCTTTTTTAGGGACTCAAAAAACTCAAGATGTTCTTTCTTGTAAGTATAGAATGTTTGTATGCTTATTCCTAAGTTATTGGCTATTTGTTCATCGGTTAGCCCATCTCTAGCCCAACCTTCTACTAGTACAAGTTTATTCTTTACATCTTCCCATTTTGACTTAGCCATCAACCTCCACCTACTTTTTTTGCTCCTCTTTTAATATGTTTTTTATAACTAAATAAATTATATAAATAGTTAATATTAAAATTATTATTGCAATAGCTCCTGCAACTGTTGTTCCTATTAACTTTAAAATAAATAATAAAATATCTAACATTATTTATCTCCTCTTTTATAATAATTACATTTTGTTTCTATAATTCCATCTATTTCTGCTATTCTGATATCACATAAGAATTTATTTTTGTTTTCGCAGTTCTTACAATGTTCTTCAACATATTTATCAAATCTTTCTTCATTTGTCATATTAGCACCTTCTTTTATAAACACTATGTAAATATGTAAATTACTTTATATTCCTCATGCAGAAAGCTATTAAGTGCACATCATGCTTTCGAGTTTCGGTTTCCTTTGAGTTAGCTAGACTCATATCTATTACATATCTACATGCTATCTATAAATACTATGTAGGATATAAAGGATTGTAAAAGACGCTATCTTTTACCGTTTGGGTTCTGGACTATTGCAGATTGTCCTTTTAACCTTTCAGTCGAACCTCTTAGAAGTCTTGATATTCTTGTCACTGCAACAGACTTAATATCTCACCTTGTGCTTCTATATCTCAATTTTTATATCCTACATACTATTTACAAATTAGAGCCCGCTAGGAAGACTCTGCGTTAACATATTCAATAATAACACTAACTATTGTGAAAGGAGTGAATCAACAAACGACTTATTAAACACACTTACCTAGCATTATTGTTTTTACATATTAAAATCAATTACTTTAGCATTTAATATCCTTATATCTTTGCATCTATTTAATACTAAGTTTTCTGTATAATTCTTTCTATAATAATCTAGTTTATAATCTAAATTACTATTTCTTACTATTATTACTTCTGTCTCTTCTCTCGTTGGTACTGTTAATTCTATTGCTAAATCTTTTCCTTCTAATTTAGCTTTTAAAAACATCTTTTCTAACTGTTTAATATTCATCTTTCTTTCCTCCTAAGTAAACTAAAAAGAATAGCTATTAATAATAACGGCTATTCTTCTTTAAAAATGAATATGAAAAATAAAATATAGGTAAGCCTATTTTTATGTCGCTCGGTTATAAATTGGTTTCTCTTCAATTGCGACTTTTTCATTATATCAATTTATATTAAATCATAGGTTGTATAGGACATTCAAGGACAAAGTAGGACAACTTTATAGTTCATCAAATTTATTAAGTGCTATTCCATGTTTTCTACATAAATCTCTATAACTATAATTCATTTCACTGGCTACAGTAACTAAACTTTTTCCTTGTATGTATACTTTAAATAATATGTTTCTATAAGGAAATTCTATTTTGTTTATGCTTTCTATGATTTGCTTTTGTTTTTCTTTTTCTTCTATTACAATATCCATTAATTCATTAAACTTGTCCATTAATTTAGCAAGTTTTTCTACTTCATTATCATATACTACTCTACTTCCTTTTGGCATATCTGACAATGTGCTATTTAGTTTATTGATAGTTTCTTTTTGTGTTTCTATATATTCTGTCTGGTCTTCTATCCATATCTGATTGTATCTATAATCTTTTAAATCTTTTCTGTTCATTAGTAACCTCCAAATATACTATTTTTTCTGTCTGGCTTAACTTGTTCTTTTAGCAAACCTAAATCATGTTTCATAAAGCACTCTTTGTATTTTACTTCTACTTCTTCATAAAGCACATAAGTTTTGTAAATCCTTATAAGTTTATACTTTCTATTATTCTTTTTTAATGTCTTTGGTATCTTCATTTTTTACTTTTCTCCTTCTATGATATTTAATATTTCTTGTGCTAACGCTAACTTATGTTGTAGTCCTAAACTTATTATTCCATTAGAACCTATTTTCTTTATTTCTTTAATTTCTTCTTTTAATTTATCTTTTACTTTATTTAATATCTCTTCTTTTTTTGTTAATTCTTTATATCTTTTTCTGTATTTACACATTTTACAAATTTCTTCTGCTTCTTTCTGTTTTTGTATATAACCTTTCCAATAATTATCATCTTTTTCTATTTCTTTTTTAGTCATCAGCTATTCCTCCCAACTTACTCTTATATAACTTTTTGTAATTAAAGTTTCTCCATGTATATCCACTTCATAGTTCTTCTTTAATTTTTCTATCGTTTTTGGATAAAATTTTCCTACTATTTTCATACTTTCATAACCTTGGTGCTTAGCTAAAAATATCTTTATTAATATTCTTAAATATTGTAGTGTAATCATCTTTATTCTCCTTCCTCTAACTTACATATAAAACTATTGCTTCATAGTGTTCTATTATTTCTCTACATTTTTCTATTGCTTCTTCTTGTTCCTTTATCATTGCTTCACTTCCTCTACATCAAATTCTTCACATATATTTTTTACTGTCTCGTCTATGTCATCATCAGTTCCTAATTGTCCCCAATCATCATTATAATAATGCGTTGTTCTTACTACAATCATTTGACCAGAGCTTTCTAATTCATCTATTAAACAATTAAAACAATATATTTTATTGTTGTATTTGTAATATTCCTCTTCATAATCAGAACCACATTTATTACAACATTTTTCTTCCATTGAATCACCTTCTTCTAATTGTTTTATTCTCTTATCTTTCTGTTCTCGTTCTGTTAAAATGTTTTTTATTGTTCTTAAAATTCTATATTGTTTTCCATAACTTATTCCTTTAATATCTATTTTGTCTTTTTCTATTAATTCTTTTATAAATTCTATGTCTTTATTTACTTCTTCCTCATCTATATTACTCATATCTCTTCTTCTCCTAAATCTTTTCTTAAATTATTCGCTAAAACTCTACATCCTATTGCTTTACCTATATCATTTTCTTTTAATGCTTTTTGTACTTCATCTTCCCAATATTTAATATTTTTCTTTATTTCTTCTATATTATTCTCTTTAGCTACTCCATTTAATTTCCTAGTAGCTTTTAATTCTTCGTCATCTAAATCACTCATCAGTTATACACTCCTCCCTGGCTATTAACCAATCTGTAAAATCATCGTCATCTTCCATTACTCTCCCTGCCTTTCCTCTATTGTGTAATTGTTTAAAATTGCATTTAATTTATTATTTTCTAGCTGTAGCTGGTAACTTTTTTCTTTTTCGCTATCTAGTTCTATGTAAGTATTTGTCAACTCATCTTGCTTATACTTCTTACCTGTATCTATTCCTAAAACTCCACCGAATAAGAATATTGCAAATAATAATTCTATTAATAATATTTTCTTTAGAATATTCATTTTAATCCTCCTCAATTTTTATGGCTATTTTTCTTTTCTTCTTTGCTCTTCTTTTATTTACAGATGTAGCCCAAAACCATACTGTCTCCTTTTTTACTTTAAATTTTTTCGACAATTCTTCTACTGTTCCTAAATCTAAAAATTTATCACCTTTGTATACTGCATAAACAACTTTACAACTCATCTTCCCCTCTTTCCTCTAGTTTCCTGCTAGAATAATATTCGTTATATAATTGTATCCAGTCCTCTAGTTCCATTGTTACTTTCCACTTTTTGTTGTTTTTGCGGTGGAAAACTGCTGGTAATTGTCCTTTTTTACTATCTCTTTTTGCTTGTTCTAAAGCTTCTTCTAAATTAAGCTTTTCTACTCTTTTACACTCTATATGTATATAATCTAAACCAACTACATCTTCTCCTTCTAAGCCATTGTATTGTTGTCCTCTCCTACAGTTATATCCATATTCTTTTAACTTATTTACTAGCTCTCTTTCGCCTTTAGCTCCTTTTTTCTTGCTGTTTATTGCCATTTTTCTTTAGCTCCTTTCTTCTTAGCTCTGCCCAGTTTTCATATCCTGGTACAAAATCTTTACAATTGTATCTTGGTATAAAATTATCACCTTCTTCTGCATTACAACCTATACAATATTTACAAACATATTTTGCATCTATTTGCTCCATCTCTTCTCCTTTAATATTTAACAATTCCACATTCGCATAATATTGATGTTACAAACATACTAATTAATAAAATTACACAAATTATAAATAACCAATTATGAAATTTTAATTCTTCACTAGTTCTTATGTAAAACACTAAAAATACTGAATATAAAATTGATAATCCTATTAAAATTATAATATTTATCATTATTACCTCCTATAATCCTAATTCTTCTAAAGTGTATTCTTTATCATCTTTCATATTTTTGTACATTGTATCTTTTTTAAAAGGTGGTAACCCAATATACCAGTAACCATCAAGGTTTCTCATTTTTATAGTTATTTTTGCTATTGCATCTTGCTCAGAATCAGAAATAATAAATTTTGTTATATATATGACATCATTTTTATAAGGTCTAATAACTCCTCTTAGATATCTTTTTTCTACTTCATCTAAGATTTCTGGCTTGTATTCATATACTGTTTGATATGTAGGTTCTTCTATTTTTAGTATCTTGCCTAAATCTCCATAGTTGTCCTTTAATCTTATTAAATCTACTATTTCTCTTTTAAAGTAAGCTCCACAAAACCAATTTTTACTTTCTCTTACTAGTTCTACACCATCTTTAAAAATCAACTTTGTTCCCAGGGGGCTTTTCTTTAAATCTTCGTAGGTGTATTCTGCTAATGCTAATTCTTCCTCTTTAAACCACTCAAAATTAGTTTTTGTCTGGTATGGTATTTTGCTATCTTTATCAACATTGTTGATTTCATAAATTTCTCCTACTTTAACTCTACCAGAATGACTCCATGTTGATTTTACAAATTTAACTTTATCTCCAACTTTAAATTTCATCTTTCATCCCTCCTACTTTTTCATAAATTGCTACAGTTTTACCTGTATACTCACATTTCTTTTTATCTATTGCTTTTACATATCCCATTTTCTCTAATTCCGTTAGTCTTGGTGCTGTATAATTTCTCTCTGTACTTGGGATTAAACCTAGTTCAAACATTTCTACTGCTATTTCCTTTGCCGTTTTAGGTTTATCTAATCTATCTAAAATCTGTTCATATCTCTTTTTAGTTTTTTCTTGTATGTCATTAAAACTTAATTGTCTTGTTTCTGTTGTTATTTTCATTTGTTATCACTCTCCTATTTAAACTCTAAAAACACATTTTTAAGTCCGTCTATTTCTGCATATCTCTGTATGCTTTCATATAATTCTTTAATTGTACTTAATGTTGTTTCGTATGTTCCCCAACCATTTGGGCTATCATATTGCTTATATTTTTTGGGATTTTTAATCATGTCTATATATCCTTTTTCTAAGTCTTTAAAGAACTTATCACAACTTAAGTCATTCCATTTCTTCAAATGATCTTCTCCAAAAGCTACTTTTAACATTGTGCATACATTGCAAGTTATATTTCCATCATAGTTGTAGTAGGCTCTTTTATTGTTCTTTAATCCTTTTCTATAAAGTGCTATATCATAACTCATTTGTTATCACTCCTAACTTTCTGGCATTTCATAAATTGAATATTTTCTTAACTTTATTGCTAAATCTGCATATTGGTAAGTTGCGTTTCTTATTTCTCTTATTCCAAATGTATCAACTATTTCTCTTAGCACTTCTTTTGCTCTTTCTTCTGTCTCATATTCTCCTAAAAAAGCACATATCATATTATCTGATGCTTTCTCTGCTTTAATGCACCAGCAATCTGGCTCTGTTGCAAATTCTTCTGAACTCCAAGTATCTATACATAATCTAAAAATCTCATTAAAATTAAATATTTCTGATTTATCTTGGCTTACTATTATCATTGTTTTATTCCTCCTTATATTTTTGGCATTTCATCTGCATATTTCTTTAATAACGCCATATCTTCTTTTTCTTTTCCTTTTCTAAAACCAACCATAATGCTAGGTGGTGTAGGTATTTCTTTTTCTATTGGTTTCCAAATATGTAAGCAATATTGCATATTATCTACGTAATCTTCTTTTTTGGGGTGTAATTGCATACATACTTCATTATCGTCCCAGAAAATATCCTTCATAAAACACATTTGCTCCCAAGTAGGAGTGTTTACCGGTGTAGATACAGATAAATGCTCAAAACCACAACCCCAACTAAATATAAAATGTAATGCTTTATCAATATCATTTACAACTTTTATTTTTCCATTTTTATAATAAACAGGAAATACAGTTCCTCCAAAACCGTCTCTTCCTTCTTTCTTTATCTTTATTCCTGCTGTTTTCTTTATTTCTTCTATATCTTTCATTTTCTTATCACTCTCCTATTTGTTTAATATCCATTTTTTCTGCAAGTTGTCCTATCATATTTTTCATTTGCTCTGGTAGTAATTTTTGTTCTTTTTCTCTGTTTAAAATTACCTCATATTGTTTTAAAAAATTACTTCTTACTACGTCCATATTAAAATCTGTATTTGTTGCATAAGCTCTTAATTGTGTTGGACTTCCAAAGAATTTTTTAACTTCTGGACTATGTTTATCAAATTCTTCTTGTGTAATATATGCACCATTGCAAATCATTTTATAAGCTTCCTCCCAAGCTTCTATTGGTGTTCTCGTCTCTGTTGGACTTATCATCTCTATTGCATTTTTTCTTATTTCGTGTATTGTTGGAGGATATGGACTTTCTATTATAGATTTCTTTACTGCTTGTAAAACTAGCCTGTAATCTAAGTCTCCTAAGCACTCTTGCCAAGTATTAATCATTAATTGTTTTTGTGTAGTATCTTTTTTAGCTATACTGTCGTAATTACCAGCCAAAAGTGTTATTACTTGTACTGTTTCTGTTTTGTTCATCTTCTTGTTTTGCCTCCTCCCATAATTCTTTAAAATCATTTATTCCGTTTCTATTTGTCGTTTTCTTTTGTTGTACTTTATCAACAACCCAACTTAATATTGCCCTATAATCACTCTTGTATTTTTTTCCAGAAGCTCCTTTATAGTTATCTAGTTGTAAAATACATTGGTCTGCAAAATCTTTTCCATAAGTGCTAACTAACTTTTCATATTCAGCATTGGTCATAGACACAAATTCTGCAAAGTGTATTTTTTCTTCTTCCTTTTTCCCCTTAGAACCCCTTTTTCTATTATTTTTATTTTCATTATCATTTATATTTATATTTTCATTTTCATTTCCCATATGTTTTTCATATGAATTACATATGTTTTTCATATCTTTTTCATATGTTTTTTTCTTTCTGTTGTTTCTTCTACTTTCAGAATAAGCTTTTCTTTTATTAGCTTCATATTCTAATCGTTCATTATAATAATTTCCTTCTTCATCTTTTTTAAATTTACTAAATATATCTTCATTAAATGTTTTGCATATACTTAGCATATCTTTTTCTTTAAGATGTCCTTTTTGATGTTGTAAACAAAGTAGTCTTATATACTTTCCAACATCTTCATCTGACATTAACATTGTTCCCGAAAGAAAATCACTACTATAGAATAAAAATGCTGGGTCTTTCATTTTTGCTTTCTCCTTTCGTAAAATTTAAGGGCTAGTTTTGTTGTCTAGCCCTGTTGTAAATCTGTAAAATCTATTTCTTTTATAGTTTTTTTCATGTTCTTGTATTTTGTATTAGAAAATTTGCATACATTTTCTTTTGTAGTCTCTACCCTTCCTACAACTTTCACTAAATCGTATCCGTTCACATTCTCAACTATTGCATAATTTCCAACAAATATATAATTTTCGTCTTTCCAATACAAAACCTTTCCTGTTGCATTTATAATTCCTGCTATTAAATATACTCTTTCATTATTTTCCATTTTCTTTACCTCCATTTGTTATAAATTAAATTTTCTTTACTCCAATTTGCTCCATAAATGCCTTTCAAATAATGTCAAATAAATATAATATATATGTAACAAAATATCTTCCTAGTCTTAACTCTTCAGCAATATCATCTATACTATGATTTTGTTTATAAAGTTCTATTATTTTTTCTTTATAATCTTTAGCTTTATTTAATGTTTTGCTTACTAATTTTTTATTTCTTCTTTCAAAGGTTGTATTCCATTTTTCAGAATATTTGTAATGTCTAAAGTTCTCAATTCTAGTTACCCATTCTAAATTTCCTATACTATTATTACTTTTGTTAAAATCTTTATGATTCACATATTCTTTATTCTCTGGATTAGGTATAAAAGCTTCTGCAACTAATCTATGTATGTAAAACTTCTTGTCTTTGCCTTCTTTATATAGACTTACAATTAAGTAATCATTTTCTTTAACCCTTGGTTTTAATATTTTGTTTTTATAAAAACTCTTTACTCTTCCTAGACTACTTATCTGGTATAAACCTTCATAGCCTCTTATATCTTTCCAAAATTCTTCCATTTGTTATACATCAAGTCCTCCTCTTTCCAATTTTCTCCATATATATTTTGCAAATACTTTCTAAATTTAACTTTGTATTCTTGCCTTTTATTTGAATTATCAAAATCTCTATGGCACTCAAAACATAATGTCAATATATTTTGTTCGATACCTAAGCCCGACTTACTTCTAGGTATAAAGTGTGCATTTGCACATGCTATAGGAACGTATTTTTTACAGCAAATACACCTCTTATCATCTCTAATCCATACTGCTTCTTTTACTTTTTTAGGTATCTCACAAGCTCTACTTCTTTTACTCATTGTCCCAACTTCTTAAAAGACTATCTATTTCCGCTTTTGGTTTTGTTTCTATATCTAAACTCGTAGCTAAGCCTACTAACAAATCTATTAATAAACTCATTTCTTTAGTGTTATAGGTACTAGATCCATAATAGCAATGTACTTTTATGCATTTATCTTTTCTTGTAACTTCTTGTATTAAAAAGCCTAAGCCTTGTTTTTCCCATATTCTTTTAAAATTGTCATATGCCTTTTCTTCTACTATCATTGGCTCAAATGTTCCTATTTGTAATATTGCATCTTTGTATATGTCCTCTTTAGTTGTTATTGTTCCATCTTTAGATATTTCTTTTGCTATCTTGTCACACAGAACCCAGCAGTAAGCATTTGCGTTTAAACTTCTTTTTTCTCTGTGTTTTTTTGCTTCTACATCTATATTGTTTTCTTCTTGTAGCTTTTCTAATTCTGTTGGTTTCTGTTTTGTATAAAAAGTTACTGTATATAGGCCTTCTGTAAAATCTTGACCTACTTTTATTTTTGTTGCTGTAAACAAGGGAACACCCCCTCTTTTAAACATTTCGTTAGTATTTCTAATCTTGGTAAATATTCATTTTGTATAAAATCTTCATCATAATCTACTTTTATTTTTTGTATTCTATCTTTGTCTATTACATTGAAGAAATTCTTATAATCATTTTCTTGTAAAGCATAAGCAACTATATATAAGTCATGTATTTTACTTGCATACATTTCTACTTGTGCTTGTCTCCAATATTGTTTTGATACTTTAAATTCTTTTTCTTCTTTATGTGTTTTAACTTCATAGATACAAGTATCTGTATTCCCATCTAAATTAACTCTTAATCTGTCTATTATTATTTGCTTGTCCTTCTCTAAGCCTTCTATTTCTAAAGCATCTAGTATTTTATGCTCATAGTTATTACCTGCTTTCATTGCTTCTGTTGATAAGTTATTTTTATATATTCCTATCTTCTCTAACCACCATTTTTCAAATGTTTTCGTTTTCCAGTTTCCTACTACAAAACTTGTATCTGATGCTCCAATATAATTACTTCTATCTTGACTTTGTATCAATGTTGCTTAAATCTCTTTCAAAGTTACTTAAAGTATCAAAATATGTAAATAATGCTTTTACTTCATCTTCTGTCTTGTGTAATCTTTCTGCTATTTCTTTAACTGATAATCCTTCTTTCATTTTTTGAGTATAAATTTGTTGGCATCTTTCTTTAATTTTAAATATATCGTGTTTACTTAAGTCATCTTCCCAATTATCTTTTTCATTCTTTTCTTCTTCTTTAAGCCATAAATTAAATCCTAAGCCTGTTCTTATTGCTACACCTTTAACAAATAATCTTGTTTGACAGTTCCATAATCTTTGTTGAGTCATACTATTATCTTTTACTGGATTACTTCCATTTGTTACTGGTCCTCTTTGAATAAAAACTAAATCATCTATTACAACTCTTACTGCTGTTTCATAAACTCTATTAGTTATTCCATTTTTATCTGTAAAAACTTGGTCTGTCATATATAAACTGCTTCCTGTCTCTGCATTTGGAACTGGCTCAAAATAAACTATTTTAGCTCCATTTTCGTGTAATAAATCAACAACCTTAGCCCAGTTCAAATATTCAGCTCCATCTCTTTTTTCTACATATTTACTAACATCTACTTTTAGCATTTCTTCATAACTTTTTAACATTACAATCTACTCCTTTCGAATTGCCTATTTTCTTCTTCTAGTTCTTTTTTCTCTAACTTACTTATTTCTTTATCTACTTCATCAAGATCTGTTTGAACCTCATATTTTAAATCATTTATCATATCTTTATAGTATTTATCTGTTACATCATCTGCTAAACTATCTAATGTATCTACTATTTCTTCTAGTTCTCCATGTCTATCATATATATCCATAATTTTTCTCCTCTCTTGATTTTCTATAAAAAAATTGTTATAATAATATAGAAAATCATATA
>CALXCH010000013.1 GCA_944386735.1 uncultured Clostridia bacterium | reverse complement strand
TTCTTACTTTTGTATCTTTTCTGTCCCTTCTTGATGTCTCAATTTTTTCTCATCTTCTACAATGCTTGGAAATTTTCCTATTTTTTCTTCGCGAACATCATTTTCATATTTTAAGCAACTTATAATTCCTTATCAAGGAAAAAAATATAAAACATTATTTCAAGTTCTAAAATTGATAATTAAATTTTATCTTTTTATTTTTTGTGAGTTTGTCTATTAATTTTATCTTTCCTAATTAATTTTACTACATTCTTCCAGTCTTTTTCTTAATTCATCATCACAAGCATATATGTATAATCCATTTACTCCACGAGTCATAAGAACTCTTACCTCATGCTTTAAAAAATCCTTTGCAAATTTCTTTTTACTTCCATCAGATAATGTTCTACTTCTAGTAGCTTTTTTATTATGACTTTCCTCTGGATGAAAAACTATATGTCCGCTTTCATATTTTACTGATGGACCAAGAATTACTCCAGAATAATTCAAATCAAATCCTTGAATTGTATATGTAGACCCAACTTCATTTATAGTTTCTGGTCGTTCAATCCATGACAGTTTTTGCATTTTTTCATCCTTATTCTTTTTTAACTGATAATTCCAAGGCATATGCCATTTTTCTTTACCGTTTTTTGTTTCAATTTCTACTTCCCAATATTTGCAATCTTTTGGTTTTTCCGCTTCCTTATATTCCCAATCATACGTTGCAATCAACCTTGACAATCTTGTTTTTTCTTTAGAAGCTTTTTCTTTAATTGCTTTCTCCAGTTCAGATGGAGTTTCAAAAAACTTTATATCGTATTTTCCTAATTTTTTTGGTAATTCTTTAACTAAGCCCTCTTTAGTAAAAGAATCTATCCAATCAATTACATATTTATTAGCTTTTATTCTCAATTGTTCTTTAAGCTTAATATAACTATTTTGCTTTTTAGCTTGCCTTCTATAACTATCTATATTTTCCCAATAATCTTCAGCATTCATAATTTGATTTTCATCAAACATTACCACTACAATTTTAGATAACTTCAATATATCCTCTAATTGATTTTTTCCATTATATCCTTGATTCCCTTGTGTAAATAATAAGTGTGCTTCATCTATTAAAACAACATCTGCTAAATCCACCGTATTTTTCTTCATTTCGTTTATAAAATTTGTAGGTTTATATATTAATCCCTTTCCTAATCCCAATTTACTAGCAATTGCATCATATACTTCTTTTTGTTCATTATGATTTACCAATAAATAATATTTCTTTTCTTCTCCATCTTTTTTCATATTGATTAGCTCATAAAAAAGACTACTAATCAATACTGTTTTTCCAGTACCTGTTTCTCCTTCTACAAAAACTAATTGTCCTTTTTTATTTGCCTTTTCTTCATTTAGTATTTTTTCTATAATTTTATCTTTAGCATCTTCCTGCTCTTCTGTAAGCTTATGTAATGGTGAAGCTTTAAATAAAGCCGACTCTTTTATCTGACTTTCAGTAGGGAAAAGTTCTTTATCATATTCATTCCTAAGTTTCCTCCAAATTTTTGAAAATACCTCATTAAACATATTATTATCATAATAATGATTTTGTGGATTAAAGTTTGAATTATAGGTATTAGCATTTTTAACGCATAAAAAGTAATGAATCAATTTACTTTCTATATCAAGAGTCATAGACTTATTAAAAAGTTCACACCCAATTATATATAAGTCCGTATCTTTAGTTATTTTCCATTCTTTTTCTATATTTTGATAATGCTGCTTTGTTCTTCGAAAAATATCATTTGATTCACCTACATATATATCATATTTATTTCCATTTTTTGTCACATATATGTATACTATTGGATAATTCATAATATATTCTCTAGCCTTTTTATCATCTGATTTTAAAAGTTCTTGCTTAAATTTCTTTAATTCATTTTTATTTCCTTTAATTCTTTTTACTATTATGAAAAAATTTTTTCCTTTTTTTGATTTCATATTGTTCTCCTTTTTATTTTTTATAATTTATTATATTTTTACTTACGCTTTTTGCTTTTCCCACTTCTATAGAAATTGATTTTACTAAATTTTTGGTTAATAAAATTTTTCTCAATATTTCTTATTATTAAATTCTTTTATTTTCTTTATTATTTCTTCCAAATTTATTTTCCTTTTCATTAAACTAATATATTTATATCATAAAGTTCTCTTTCTCTCAATAATTCAGTATATTTTTATATAATAAAATATAATTATCTGATATAATATAAAAAACAAAATAGTTTATTATATAAGGAGTCTATATTATGTTAAAAATACAAGAATATGAAGAAAAATATGTTAAAGAAATATCAATTTTTATTATTCAAGACTTAATTAATGTTAATAGTAAGGATTATGGAATGGAAAGAGTTAAAGAAATGGCTAAAGATTTTACCGTAGAAAAATTAAAAAAGAATTTTAGTAACAGAGAAAAAGTTTTTATAGCTTTACTAGATGACAAAGTTGTAGGCACTGCTGGATTAGATAAATCTTGGTATAGTGATGATGAATATTGGATATTAACTGTTTTTGTCAATCCTGAAAATCATGGACAAGGTATTGGTACAGAATTAATTAGAAAAATCGAAGAATATGCTCGTACGCTCCATATTAAAAAGTTAGTAATTCCAGCATCTATAACAGCTCATAGATTTTATTATAAACTTGGTTATAGATACAAAGACAGTAAAAAAGAACTTAATAACGAAAGTATGTATATTATGGAAAAAAATTTATAAACGGTTTTTAATTAATCCTAAAAATGAAAAAGCTTTATTTTTTAGTTTTATATTTTTACCAAAATTTTATTTTACACATTTAAAGATAGATTCTTATTACAAAAATCTATCTTTCTTCCTCTTCTACTCCTTTTACTAAAACTGTTTTCATATTATTTCTTTTTCCACCATATATATCATCAAATAGACTATCTCCTATAACAAATACTTTTTCTGGAGGCAGATTCATTTTTTGGCAAGCTCTTCTAAAGTTTTTCTTTAATGGTTTTAAAGCAAAACCAATATAATCTATTCCAATTTCTTTAAAATATTCTTCAATTTTTTTATCTTTTCCATTACTTAGAATTATAATTTTAAATCTACCTTTTAAATTTTCAAGCCACTCTTTATTACATCTAGGAATGCTTTTCATTTTCTTTCTTAAAGTATCATCAACATCTATAATTATTCCTTCTATTCCATATTTTTGTTTTAGTTTTTCAATTTCATATACTGTTAACTCTCCTACTTTATCTACTGTAATATCTGGTTTAATAATTTTTGATAATACATAATGTGCTAAATCAATAATCTTATCCACCAAAATGTCCTCTAATCTTTTCATACTAGCCTCCCTTATAATTTATCATAATTGCACAAGTTTAACTTTCCTTTTACTTCAACCTGCTATGCATAATCTTCTTTAAAAGCACTTTTATTATAAATATCATAATTTTCCTTCAACCTTTTCTTATTCCGGAATTGTTTTTTATACAATCGGTAAGCTCTACCTTTCCAATTATTTTTTCTAAAGGTATCTCAGTTAAATCCCCTTTAATTTTTCATAAGCTTCCAAATCAATATTTTTTTCCAAAATAAATTAATAGTTCTCATCTATAGTTTGTTTTTCACTTCTAAATTCAAATCTTTTATATCCTTCAATTATCAAGCTTGCCCATAGTTGTTTTATAGTTATTACTTTTATAATATTTTCTCATAATTTTCATTTTATATAAACTAAAGACGAGTATTAATACTCGTCTTCATTTGTTTCCATTTTCTTATCTTCTTGCTCTAATTTCTCTAGCTCTTCTAATTCTTTCTGATGTTCTATTTCTTCCTCATCGACTTTTTCAGCCTTGTTATCTTTAATTATAGTAATTTCACTTGCTGGATATTTTTTAGAAACAAAGTTGTCTCCATCTTTTACTTTTACCCTAATAATCTCTCTTAAGGTCTCGATATTATCAACTTCACCTTCACCATCAGGAGTTTTAACAATTGCTCCAATACTTGGAAGTTTTTTTAGCTTTTCCTCATAAACATCACTTTCATATTTTAAGCAACACATAAGTCTACCACAATTTCCAGAAATTTTACTTGGGTTAAGAGATAGATTTTGTTCTTTCGCCATCTTAATTGATACAGCCTCAAAATCTCTTAAGAAAGTACAACAACAAAGTTCTCTACCACAAACACCATTTCCGCCTATTCTCTTTACTTCATCTCTTACACCAATTTGTCTTAATTCAATTCTAGTCTTATAAATTGCAGCTAAATCTTTTACTAACTCTCTAAAATCAATTCTTCCATCTGCCGTAAAATAAAATAAGATTTTGCTATCATCAAATTTATATTCTACATCTGTTAAATTCATAGCTAGTCCATGCTCTTTAATCTTTTTTTGGCAAGTTTTAAAAGCTTCCTTTTCCTTTTTTCTGCATTCTTCATAATGTTTATGGTCTCTTGCATTTGCAATTCTAATAACCTTTTTTAATGGTGCAATTATCTTTTCATCCTCTACAAAACGATTAGGAATTACAACTTCACCATATTCTTCACCTTGAGCAGTTTCAACTATTACTTTTGTTCCTTTTTTTACCTTTAAATTCTTAGGATTAAAAAAATATATCTTACCTAATTTCTTAAATCTAACCCCTATTATATTTTTCAAACTACTTCCTCCCATATATTAAATAACATATTGTCAATACTCATATCATAATTTGCATTCTGAGTAATTCTTCTTTTAGTGTTTTCCACAATCTTTATACAATCTGTGTATTTTACATTTTCTTTTGATTTTTTTAACAGGATTATATTTATATAATCTAACATATCTAATATTTCATCTTTTGAGGTATATAATATATCTAACTTTTTGATTAGATCTATTAAATCTTCTTTTTCCAAATTATCAATTGCTTGTTCTATTGTCAAATACTCTTCCTGTTTATCTTTAAGCTCTATTGCTTTTCCAATACTTCCTTGAAATACATCTAACATATTAGAAGTAACATTTATATTATAATTTTCTTCTAAATATTTTGTCATATCAGAATTACTAATAGGATCAAAATGTAATATCATACATCTTGATTTTATCGTAGCTAAGAACTCGTTTTCATTTTCACCAACTAAAATAATTGTTACAAACTCTGGTGGCTCTTCTAAAGTTTTTAATAAAGCATTTTGTGCCTCTCTTTTCATCTTATCTGCATCATTTATTATATATACTTTTTTGCTAGATATAATAGGTTTTTCTTGCACTCCTTTTTGCATCTCTCTAATTTGATCAATTTTTATTACATTTCCATCTGGCTCTATAATAGAAAAATCTGGATTATTCCCTCCATCAAACTCTAAACAAGATTTACAATTATCACAGTACTTATTATCGCCTAAACACAATATTGCTTTTGCAAACTCTTTAGCTATCATTTTCTTACCAATTCCAGATTCTCCAATAAATAAATAGCTATGTGATACTTGATTGTTATTTACTGCTTCTTGTAGTAATTCTTTTATTTTATTATTTCCTAGAATATTTTGAAACATTTAGTCTTCTCCTTTTATTCTACTTTACCCCATTTACTTAATGGCCAAATTCTAAGTGCTACTGTACTTTCTATCTTTTCTAACGGAATACAACCAAATGACCTACAATCTGTGCTATGATTTCTATTATCACCCATTGCAAATACACAATTTTCAGGTACAACAAAATCGTCAAAGCCAACTCCAACAACATCTGTTACTACACCAGGTTGTAAATATGGCTCATCTAATACTTGATCATTAATATATACTTTGCCTTCTTTAATTTGGACATGTTCACCAGGAAGTGCTATTACCCTTTTTATATAACTTCTTTTTCCTATTTCTAAGAAGTTTTTAACAAACCAACTAAAACCACTTCTTTCTTCATATTGTGCTACTGGATTTGACTCATCTATTTCAAATTCTGAATATTCAAGTTTTGCTGGTTCTTCAAAAGTTATTATTTGTCCTCTTTCGGGTAAAGTTTTTGTTGTTCTTCCCCATCTATTTAACCATAATCTTTGGTTTTGCTCTAATGTTGGATACATTGAGCTCATTTTTACAATTGTTGGTGTCCCTATAAAATAACGAAATAACATTGCAAGCACTAGCGCAATTACAATACAATATACCCATTCTAATATCTCTTTTACTGTTGAATTCAAGTTTATCTCTCCCTTTTTACTTTTGTTTTTCTGACTTTTCTATTATACATTATTTTCAAGAAATTATCAACTTAAAATTCCTGTTTTGTTGGAATTCTAATTACAACTTCCGTTCCTTGTCCTACTACACTTTTAATATCTATACTTCCACCATTTTTATCAAGAATTTCTTTTGCAATAGAAAGTCCTAGTCCTGTTCCTCCCATTTCTCTTGTACGAGCCTTATCTACACGATAAAATCTCTCAAAGATTCTTCCTAAATCTTCTTCTGGAATTCCTATTCCATTATCAAATACTTTTATATATGCATCATTATAAACAAAACCTACATATATTTTTATCTCTCCACCATCTGGTGTATATTTTATACTATTTGATAATATATTTAAAACTACTCTTTCTATATCATCTTTATTTGCATAAACTGGTGGTACATCTGCTGTTACAAAACAATTTACAGTATGATTTTTCTTTTTTATTTGTATTCCAAGCTTGTCCTGGCATTTTTTTACTAATTCACCTAAGTCAAATGATTCTTTATTTACTGATTGTTTATTATTATCATATCTTGATAATGTTAATAAATCTGTAACTAACCTTGCCATTCTTCTTGCCTCTGTTGCTATTACATTTAAGAACTTGTCCTGTGTTTCTTTATCATATTCACCTTCTAGTAAAGTATCTGCATAACCCATGATTGATGTTATTGGTGTTTTCAATTCATGTGATACATCTGCAACTAATTCTTTTTGCATATTATCTAATTTTACATGTTCTGTAATATCCTGGATAACTGCAATTACACCATCTGGTCTTTCTGTATCATTTTTAAATGGCGCAAAAAATACATTTACATAGTTATCATCAACTTGTATTCTTTGCTCTGTTGATGTCCAATTCTCTAAATAAATAATTTTTTCCATATTAATATTCACATCAAATTTCTTAAATATATCATCAAAAGTCTCATCTTCTGGCCTAATACTTAAAAACTTTTTAGCTGCTGGATTTATTAAAATAACTTCACCTTGTCTATTAAATGCAATAATACCATCTGTCATGTGTAAAAGTATTGTCTCTATTTGATTTTTTTGTGTTGAAACTTCACTTAATTTTTCTTTAAGCTCTGTAGTCATAATTCCAAGTACATCTTCTAGATTATCCATATCTGTTTTCTTTTTTGACTTTGTTTTCTTTATTCCATCTTTATCTTCTTCAGTTATTTTTTCTGCACTCTTTATTAATTTATTAATTGGATAAATTACATATCTTGATAAAAATACAAATATAATAATTCCAACAATTAGAAAAACTATTGTACATACTGTTAAAGTTATAAATGTATTATGCCTTATATTTGTAATAATATCTGAAATTTGCCCTAAATTTTCTAAAGTTCCATTTTCAATCGCATTATTTAATACATTTAATGAATACATATAGAAACATCCGAAGTGCACCTATTAAAATTACTCCAACTAAGAAAAATACTAAAATTATTTTAAACTGTATACTTTTTATCATTGCTTTACCTCTATTTAACTAATTTTTTTATTTCTTCATATATTTTATCTTCTGCATCTACTGTTGATATTTTTAATGCATTTTCTCCCATCTTTTTTTCTTCATCTTTATCTAAAACAATTTCTTCTATTGCTTTATTTAATTTTTCACCATTAATTTCATCATTTAATATTATTTTTGCTGCTCCTACATTTTCTAATGCTTTTGCATTATATAATTGATGATTATGACTTACATTTGGAAGAGGAACCAATATTGAAGGTTTTCCTAAATTTGATATTTCTGTAATTGTCATAGCTCCACTTCTTGCTACAATTAGGTCCACAACATTCATAAGTTCTTCCATATTATATATGTATGGAATAATTTTCATATTTAGTATATTATCAATATTTAAATCCAACCTTTCTAATTCAATTTTTATATTGTCATATTGTTTTGGTCCTGTTGCCCAAATCATTTGATAATCTTTATTTTTCTTATTCTTTATTATTTCTATTATTGTATCATTAATTTTTTTAGCCCCTTGACTTCCACCAAATACTAATACTATTGGTTTGTCAGTTTTTAATTCTACTTCATTTATTATTCCATTTTTCTTTGCTTCTGAATAATTTTGTTTTTTAATCTTTACAGGTGTTCCTGTAAAGACAACATTTTTACAATTCTTTATTCTTGGAACCGCATCTTTAAAAGAAACAAGTATTGTATCTGTTTTACTTGCTAGCATCTTAACTGCTTTTCCAGGGAAAGCATTAGATTCATGAAGTAAAGTTGGAATTTGCAAACTATGTGCAGCTGTAATTGTTGCACCACAAATATATCCCCCTGTTCCTATTACTATATCTGGTTTAAATTCTTTTATTATCTTTTTTGCTTCCCCAAAACCTTTTAAAGTTTTATACATTTTTTTAAAATTTTCTATTGATATTTCTTTACTTAATCCATAAGCATCTATTGTTTTTAATTCATATCCTGCTCTTGGAACTAAATCGTTTTCTAATCCTCTTGTTGTTCCAATAAATATAATTTTTGAATCTTTTTCTTCTTTTTTTATCTTATTTGCTATTGCAAGGCCTGGATTAATATGTCCTGCTGTTCCTGCTGCTGCAATTATAACTCTCATTGTTTTTCCTCCATTAATATCATTATTTTATATTATAAATATATTTTATCAAATAAGAGACACTTTTTACTTATTTTTATTTACAAAGTGTCTCAAAATTCTTATTCTTTTGCTGATGCTCTTGATATATTTAATAGAATTCCCATCTCACATAGTAATATAAATAGCGCTGTACCGCCGGTAACTAAAGAACGGAAGTGGCATTCCAGTTGCTGGCATTGATGATGTTACAACTGCTACATTTATAACTACTTGAATCGCTACTAATGCTGTTATACCAATTGCAAGTAAACTTCCAAACATATCTGGAGCTTTCATTGCAATTAATATTCCTCTCCAAATTAGTATTGCAAATAATATTAATACTATTGCACAACCAACAAATCCTAATTCTTCCCCTAAAATAGAAAATATAAAATCATTATGAGGCTCTGGTATGTATAAATATTTTTGTTTACTTTGACCTAATCCTGCACCAAATAATCCTCCTGAACCAATTGCATATAAGCTCTGAATAACTTGCCAACCATCACCTGTTGCATCTTTCCATGGGTCTAAGAAAGTTGTTACTCTCTGCAAACGATATGGAGATGTTACAATCAATACTATTGCTGCAGGTATTCCTACAACTGCTCCTGTTGCTAAAAAATGCCAGAACTTACAACCCGCCATAATCATCATAATTGCACAAATTCCTATAATTACAATTGAACTACTAAAATGTGGTTCTAACATTAATAAAATTATAATTGGTGCTAAGAAAATCAAATGTTTTATAAAACCTTTTCCATACTTTGGAAGATCATCTCTGTTCTTTACCAATATTCCTGCATAAAATATGATCATCAATATTTTTACAAGTTCTGAAGGCTGGAATGACAATGTTTCTGTAATGTAAATCCATCTTTTAGCACCATTTATTGTCCTTCCTCCTACAAGTACTAACACAAGTAAAATAAATGCTATTACCCACGCGTATTTATAAAACTTTTGATAAAACCTATAATCTATTTTTGATATAAATAGCATTGCAATTATTCCAAGTACTGCAAAAAGAAGTTGCTTAGAAAAAAACTCATAGCTATTTCCATATTCTGATAGTGCTGATGGTGAACTTGCAGAAAGCACCATAATTAACCCTATTGATAATAACAACAAAATAGTTATTACCAAAGTAAAATCTATTGGATTATTTACAAAGCTTGAAAAAGTTTTGTTCTTCTTTTTTGCCATATAAATTTCTTCCTTCCTTAACTTTTGTTTCTATTTTAATTTTATATAATCTTTAGTCCAATTATGCATAATATAAAAGTAACTAAGCTAAATATTACAACAATTTTATTTTCTTTCCATCCTGATAATTCAAAATGGTGATGTATTGGTGTCATTTTGAAAACTCTTTTTCCCGTCTTTTTAAAGTATACAACTTGAATAATTACTGATAATGTTTCAATTACTGGAACTAATGCAATTACTAGTAACAATAATGGCATTTTTAAATATAGTGCCATGGCTGAAACAACGCCACCTAAAAGTAGTGAACCAGTATCTCCCATAAATACTTTTGCAGGATGCAAATTAAACATTAAAAATCCTAGGACTGTTCCTATCACACAACTTCCAAAAACAGATATCTCTTGATGACCAAATAATATTCCTATAATTGTAAGACATGTAATTATAATTGCACTTACACTAGATGCTAATCCATCTATTCCATCTGTTAAGTTTACAGCATTTGTTGTAGCTAAAATTACAAGTATAGCAAATGGAATATACAAATAAACTGGCATTGTTACATATTCTTTAGCTATCGGAATATAAGTTTCTGTTCCTATGTGTAATCCATATACTAAATAAACTACATAAGCTACTGATATTATTAATAATCCTAGCATTTTATAGCTCGGCTTTAATCCTTTTGTATTTTTTAATACTAATTTTTTAAAATCATCTATAAAACCAATTAATCCAAATCCTATTGTAAGTAACAATATTGGAAGTAAATTATGAGCTAAATCTCCCTGATTGCTTACACTTAAGTATATATATGCCCCTGTTACTACAAGTATCATTGAAATTATCATCATAATTCCACCCATTGTAGGTGTTCCCTGTTTTTTCAAATGAGATTTTGGTCCATCTTCTCTTTCTATCTGTCCTACTTTAAACTTTCTAAGTATTGGAATAATAATTATTCCTAATATAACTGTTACAAAAAACGATATTATTAATAGTGATGTTTCTATTTTCATTATTCTAAAACCTTTCCAAAGACAGAAAATAATTCCTATCTTTTACTTCATTTCATTTATTATTTCTTTTACTATCTTTCTCTCATCAAATGGTATTTTTTCACCATTTATTTCTTGATATAATTCATGGCCTTTTCCTGCAATTACAACAATATCTATTTTACTTGCCATTTTTATTGCTTCTTTTATCGCTTTTTTCCTATCTAAAACAACAGAGTATTTACCTTTTGTTTTCTTTACTCCCTCTTCTATTTGGTCAGCAATTTCCTTAGGGTCTTCATTTCTTGCATTATCTGTTGTTATAAATGTATAGTCAGCAACTCTACCTGCTATTTCTCCCATAATAGGTCTTTTGCTAGAATCTCTATTTCCTCCACAACCAAATACACAAATTACTTTTCCTCTCGTATATATTTTGACTGCTTGTAATATATTTTCTAAACTTTCTGGTGTATGTGCATAATCAATCATAATAGGTATTTCTAATTTATTATCAACCATTTCAGATCTTCCAGGAACCCTTACTTCCAATAAAGCTTCTTTTATAACTTCTGGTGATACAGCAAATTTTTTAGCCACGCAAATAGCTGCAAGTGCATTATATACACTAAATCTTCCTGGTATTCCTACTTTTACTCTTTCATTTCTATCTGTTAATTTAACTTTGAAATCAGCATAAGTATTTGTTACTGTAACATCTCTTGCCATTAAATTTGCATAGTTATCTATTCCAAATGTTGTAAATTGGCTATCAGGAAATAGTCTTGGTATTTTTGAACCTTGAACATCGTCGCTATTTACCACTCCTACCTTGCACATTTTGAATAATTTTAATTTAGACTGTAAATAATCTTCCATGCTAGGATGTTCAATTTCGCTTATATGGTCTTCTGAAAAATTAGTAAATACTGCAATATCAAAATCACATCCAGTTACCCTATGAAGTTTTAAACTTTGTGAAGATACTTCCATTACAACAACTTCCACTTTTTCCTCTACCATCTTACTAAAAAGCTCTTGTAATTCCAAACTTTCTGGAGTTGTTCTGTCATTAGTCTTTAGCTTCTTCCCATTTATATAAGTTTCTATTGTTCCAATTAAGCCAACTTTCTTTCCTGCTCTTTCTAAGATTTCTTTTATCATATATGAAGTTGTTGTCTTTCCCTTTGTTCCTGTTATTCCAATTAATTTAAATTTTCTAGAAGGATTTTTATAGAAGTTACATGAAACAATTGCTAGTGCTTCTCTTGTATCTTTTGCCATAACAACGACTGTATCTTCTTTTACCTTAAAAGATTTTAAGTCGCATCCTTCTTCTATTAAAATTGCTGCTGCACCTTTTTTTATTGCCTCATTTATAAATTCATGTCCATCATATTCAAATCCTTTTATTGCAACAAACAAATCGCCTTCTTCCACTTTATTAGAATTACAAGCAATTCCTTTTATATCAATATCTAAATCGCCTCTTGCTTTTAGACCTTCTAAACCAATTAATAAATCTCTTAATTTCATGCTTTTGATCCTTTCGATTAATAATAATTTATAGTTGTATAATTTTGCCTACAATTTCCAATACATTATACAACTTTTATACATTTTTGTATAGTTATTTTTTTTAAGTTTTTTACATTTATTACAATTATTCTTATTTTTTTGTAATATATCATATATTTTCTAAAAAATCTATTATTTTAAATATACTTTACTTCCTTTATTTACTGTAATACCTGCTTTAGGTGTTTGCTCTTCTACATAAGTATTTTCTTTATCAATTTCTTCACTATCCATTTCATATACTGCCTCTAAACCATTTTCTTTTAATATTTTCTCTGCCTCAGCTAAACTTTTTCCTAGAACATCAGGTGTTTGTACCTCCTCTACTACTTCTACTCCTTCACCTGTTTTATTGACTTCTAAATATGGTAATACCTCGCTTAAAATCTGACCTCCTACAGGTGCTGCTACACCACCTCCTTGATGTCCTCCTTCACCTGTTGGATTATAAAGTGTAACTAGCACAACTACTTGTGGATTATCTATTGGTGCCACACCTAAAAAGGAAGTAACATATTTATTAGTATTTACGCCATCTTCTGATGTTCCAGTTTTTCCTCCTATTCTATATCCTGCAACTTTTGCATTTTTCCCAGTTCCTTCTGATACAACAGATTCCATCATGCTAAGTACTTTTTCTGAGGTTTCTTTTGATATGACTTTTTCGTCTTTTTCTACAGGAATATCAGTTATTTCATTTGTCTTACTATTTATTATTTGTTTTACAACTCTTGGCTTTATGCTTGTTCCTCCATTTGCTATGCTTGATACTGCTGTCACTAATTGAATTGGTGTTATCTCAAATCTTTGGCCAAAACTAATTGTTGCAAGCTCTACTGGGCCAACTTTATCTTTAGCCAAAAATATACTTCCTGCTTCTCCTGGTAAGTCTATCCCTGTCTTTTTTAGCAACCCAAACTTTTCTAGATAATTATAATATGTTTCTACTCCTAATTTTTGACCAAGTCCTATAAAAACAGGATTACAAGAATTCATTAAAGCTTGTCTTAAGCTCTCACTTCCATGTGGTCTATAATATCTCCAACATTTTATTCTAACCCCCGCAACTTCTATTCCACCTGTACAACAAAACTCTCCTTCATTATCCGTGTCAGTAATTCCTTCTTCTAATGCTGCTGAGGCTGTAATTAATTTAAAAACTGATCCTGGTTCATATGTATCTGCAATAGCTTTATTTCTCCATACAGCTTGTAATGCAGTTGTTTTGTCTTGCTGAGACATATTATCCCAATTTTGTTTTAGTTCATCTGTATAAGGCTCATATGGTTCATTTAAATTATATGAGGGATATGTTGCCATAGCTAATATATCACCATTTTGTGGATTCATTACTATTACATTTCCACCATCTGTACACTTATTATCTATACATGCTTCTTCTAAGTATTTTTCTACAATTGATTGTATGTTTAAATCTATTGTTAAAACCAGATCATTTCCATCTACTGCTGGAACATAATTTTCTCCTTCTTCTCCTATCTCTCCTCCTCTTGCATCAGTATGCCTCTGGATACTTCCTTTTTCGCCTTTTAAGTCATTTTCATATTTTGCTTCTATTCCATCTAGCCCTTGATTATCACTTCCACAAAAGCCAATAACTTGTGAAGCTAAATTAGAATTAGGATAATATCTTTTAGTATCTTCATCAATATTTATTCCTGTAAGTATATTATTTTCCTCCATCCATTTTCTTAATTCATCTGTTTTTTCTTTATCTACCTTTTTTACTATTGTTTCTATTGAACTTCTTTTAGTCACCCTTTTTAACACTGTGTCATAATCTAGTTCAAATAACTCAGATAACTTTTTTGCAACTTTTTCTTTATCTTCTTTTTTAATATTTCCTGGATTTACTGTTACTGTTTCTACAGTACTACTAATTGCTAAAATATTTTTTCCAGTTGCATCATAAATAGTTCCTCTTTTAGGATTTATAGTTCTATCTAATGTTTGTTGCATATATGCTAAATCTTTTAGCTCTGCCCCTTGCACAAATTGAATAAAACCAAGCCTTCCGAACCAAGCAAATTAAGATTAAGAAACAAATAAATAACATATTCCTCATTTTCCTTTTGCTTGATAATTTTGTTTCAATCATAAAAAAACCTCCTATTCAATTCTATTAGGAAGTTTTATATTTATGCTCTAAATAAAGATTTTTCTAGACAAATCTGGAAATCTATGGTATAATATTATCGTAATGCCGTTATGTTAATTTCTAAGTACGATGAACTAAGAAAGGAGATTTGTTTTACTAATTTTCTACTATGAAAGGAGCTAAAATGTCATCATCAATTCCGGGTATTCTTGCTAGTGTATTTTCACTATTCTTTCGCAAACAAGATGATATTTCTGGTTTTGTGATTGATACATCTATTTGTGGAATTGATAATCCCAAAGCTTTATTTGAACGGCTTGTTAAGCTTTCGGATTCTACTAATTGTAAAAGTAAGATTATTCTTACAACAGTAACTATCGATGAACTTGATAGTTTGCAAAAACGTTCAGTTGAAAATTCGGCAAATGCTAGAGCAATTCTTACAGCTGCTACAAATGATAGTAAGCACTATCTATCAGTCAAGATTAATACTTCTTATAGGCTTGCAGATGATTGTGTTCTGCATTTCTGTAGCCGGCATAAAAGTAGTGTTACTTTGCTAACTGCTGACAAGGCTATGTACTTGAAAGCTCGTGCAATGTCTATTGATGCTTGCTATATCAAATCAGTAAACAAGCATGTTGGATATAAACAGAGCACTATTCGTACTCTATTTCCAACAAAAAGAGATGGCGAAAAACTTCTCTTAACAAGTAACTTTGACTCCATTTCTACTGCAATGCGCGTTCTTTCTGATGGCTTGGAATATGATATTTCTAAAATGAGAAAGCCGTATGAATTGCATATTGGCGACGATGTCCTAGTTGTTAAAAAGAAGGACACATATATTTCTTTTTCTCATTTCAAGATGATTTCTATGTACGACCAAGAAAATTGTGAAATTGTCTATTACAAGCAAATATATTCCTTGAAAGACATTAGCAATTTGCCTAAAGCTTCTTACAGGAACTTCATCAGGGATTTCACATATAAGAGGCAAATAAGCCTTGAAAATTAGAACTACAAATCACTAGCTTATGAGCCTAAGTTTGCAACTGCATACTTAGGCTCACTTCTTTTATTTATTAAGTAATTTATCTACTAATTTTTCAAACCAATTTTTATTATCTTCTATTACAACTTGTTCAGAAGCTGATTCAACATAATCTTTTTTAGGTAGGCTTACATATATTGTTTGTTTATTTGTTAATTTTTGCATACCTAATTTTTCTTTTGCTAATTTTTCTATATTATTTAAATTTAATCCATTTTCTATACTAACTTTAGTTTGTTCATTTTCTTTTTGTAACGATGCTAATTCTTGTTGTAAGTTTTTCATTTCTGAAAATTTTTCATCTATCTGTGAGTTTCGGTAACTTATAGTCAGTAAGATTCCAAAAATTGCAATAACAAACACAGTTATTTTAAATTGACGTTTTCTTTGTTCTTTTGAAACCTGTACTTTTTGTCTTGGCACATCTTCTACTACTTTTAATCTTTTCTTTTGTTTAGTTTTTTTATAATCTGGTTCTAACTTTCTTGGACTTGTAGTATACTGGTATCCACTTCTTGCCATAAGTTACCTCACCTCCTTTTCTTTTGCTACTATTTTCTCTCAAAAATTCTAAGTTTAGCACTTTTGCTTCTTGAATTTCTATTTTTTTCTTCTTCTGTTGCTACAATTGGTTTTCTTGTAATTATCTCACCTAAAGATTTTGCCCCACATACACAATATGGTAAATCTTTTGGACATGTACATTTTCCTTTTGCATCAATATAAGCATTTTTTACTGCTCTATCTTCTAGTGAATGGAATGTTATTATACAAAGTCTTCCACCTGGTTTTAAACATTCTATACAATTTTCAACAGTTTCATATAATGGTTTTATTTCATTATTTACTTCTATCCTAATTGCTTGGAATGTTCTTTTTGCAGGATGTCCATCATTTTGGAATTTTCTTGGAATTGATTTTTCTATAATGTCTACTAATTCTTTTGTTGTTTCTATTGGCTTAACTTTTCTATATTCACAAATATTTTTAGCAATTCTTCTAGAAAATCTTTCTTCTCCATATTGATATATTACATTCGCTAAATCCTCTTCTTTATAGTTATTCACCACATCTTTTGCAGTAAGTTTTTGAGATTTATCCATTCTCATGTCTAGCTCATTTTCACCTAAATAACTAAAACCTCTATTTCTTTCGTCCAATTGATATGAAGAAACTCCTAAATCCAATAATATCCCATCTACTTTATCTATTTCTAAATTTTCTAATATAGTTTTTATATTATCGTGATTATCATGAACATATATGACATTGGTAAATTCTTTTAAATTTTCTTTTGCAGCTCTTAATGCTTCTTCATCTCTATCTATTCCAATTAGTTTTCCTTCTTTTGATAATCTTTTTAAGATTTCTTTACTATGCCCTGCACCACCAAGAGTTCCATCCACATATATGCCATCTTTTTTTATGTTTAATCCATTTATGCACTCTTCTAGCATAACTGGTTCATGTTTAAATTCCAATTTTACACCTCTGAATTTTTATAATGCAATTTCAGCTGGCAATTATCAAACTACCAGCTGTTTTTCTTTTTATTATGTATTTTCTTTTGGTTTTTCTTCGGTAACGTGTTAATTTTAATTTCTTTTGTACATTTGTCTTTTGTACATCTTTTTCTTTTGTATAATTTTCATTTGTTTTTTTATCTTTCGTATTTTAAAATCTTTTGCGACTTTTTCTTTTGTAACTCAAAATTTTTATCTTTTGTATCTTTATCTTTTGTATTTATATAAACTTTTTTTGCAAAAAGTTATATACCTAGCATTGTCATATTTTCTGCAATTTCATCTGCAGAGATATTTTCATCACATTTGTCCCATGTAGCTTTATCCCAGATTTCAAGTCTTGTTCCAACTCCTATAATTACTGTTTCTTTTTCTAGTTTTGCTGCTACTCTTAGGTTATTTGGAATTAAAAATCTTCCTTGTTTGTCTATTTCACACTCTGTTGCTCCTGATAAGAAAAATCTTACAAAGTTTCTAGCATTTCTGTCAGATAGAGGTAATGATTTTAATTTCGTTTCAAAATTTAACCACTCATTTTGTGAAAACGCAAATAAACATCCATCTAATCCTTTTGTTACGATGAATTTATCTCCCATATCTTGTCTTAACTTTGCTGGCATTATTAGTCTGCCCTTTGTATCTAGAGAATGCTCGTATTCACCAATTAGCAATTAAATTTCACCTCTTTCCACTTTGTCACCACTTCGTACCACTTCTCTCCACTTTCCTAAATTTTAATATAAGTTTTTATAATTTGCAATACTTTTTTTAAAATTTTTTACATTTTTTAAATTTTTTTTAAAAAGCATTTTTTAATTACTATTTTCTATTTCAAAAACCATATTAAAAGTATTAATATATTATTTTATTCACATTATCAGTTCGTTCTCATTTAACTCTGGAATTGATATACTTTTTTTATTAAAAGTATGAGGAGGAAGCTTATGAATAGTAAAGAAAGAGAATTAAGAAAAAATATTGGACAGAAAATTAAACTAGCAAGATCTAAAGCAGAATACACACAAGAACAATTAGCAGAAAAATTATCCCTATCACCAAGATATATAAGCCAACTCGAACGTGGCATAGCATTTGGTAGTGCTACAACAATAACAAGTGTATGTAATGCACTAAATATTAGTTCAGATTTTTTATTTGAAGACTTAATCAAAAACACAGATTCTAAAAAAGTAAGCGATGTAATGAGCCAAAGTTTCTTAGAAAATTATATGAAACTAAATAATTACAATAGAATAGTTTTAGAAGCTCTAGCTCATGAACTTGTTAAACTTCAGAAAGCTACAGAAAATCGAAATAAGGAGGCTTAAAAAAGCCTCCTTATTTTTTACTGTGCACCTCCACTTATTGTCTGTTTTAATGTAACTTTTACAATTGTTCCTTCTGGTACTTGTTCATCTTTTGCATAGTCTTGCGAAATTACATTACCTTTTCCTTCTATACTTATATTTAAATTCTTTTCTCTCAACGCTGTTGTTGCTTGCGATACGTTCATGCCTTTCAAATCAGGTACTGCTACTGAAGTTGAAACACTGCTTCCTTCTCCATAAAGAACTATAATTGAATTTTTAGATAAGCTTGCTCCTGGTTTTGGTGTTTGGTCTGAAACTAAAGTAGAATTTGCATCTCCTTCAACGTATGTTTTAACTTTAAATCCTGCGCTCTCTAATGTTTTTTGAGCCTCAGTAACTGTTTTATTTCTAACATCTGGTACAGTTATTAAATCACCTGTATCTTCACTTTCTATATCTGTTGATGGTATTCCTAAATATGGTAAAATCTCTGTTAACATTTGAGATACCACTGGTGCGACTAATGTTCCACCTTGGTGGTTGCTTGCTGGTGGATCATATAATGTAACTAATACTACAACTTGTGTATCTTCAATAGGTGATATTGCAACAAATGAAGCAACATATCCTGCATCTGTATTTGTATAAATAGGTTCTGATGTTCCTGATTTTCCTCCTATTGAATATCCAGTTACTGCAGCATGTTTACCAGTACCCTCTGTTACAACTGATTCCATCATGGATTTTACTTGGTCTGCTGTTTGTTTTGATATTACTTGTCTTACTTCTTTTACTGGTGTTTCTGTCACTGCTCCTGTTTCAGTATTTGTTATTTGTTTTACTATTCTTGGTTGCAATAACACTCCATCATTTGCTATTGCACATACTGCTGTTGCCATTTGAAGTGGTGTAATATTAAATCTTTGCCCAAATGACATTGTTGCAAGCTCAACTGGTCCTACATCTTCTAAATCATAAAATATGCTACCTTGTTCTCCATATAAACCTGAATTTGTTTTATCAAATAATCCAAAAGCTTCATAATATTTATATAATGTAGGTGCTCCTATTCTTGCTCCTAATTGCATAAAAGATGGGTTACAAGATTTTTCTAATGCTTGTCTCAAACTTAATGGTCCATGAGCACTTGTCCAACATGTTATTCTAAGTGGTTCACTCCTTGAAGCATCTTCAAATTCTTCATATCCTTTACATACGAAATCTCCTGGTTTATCTGTTGTTGTTATATTTTCTTCTAATGCTACTGATGCTGTAATTAATTTAAATACTGAACCTGGTTCATATGTTTCTGATACTGATCTGTTTGCCCACATTTTATATAATGCTTCGCTCTTTTCTTCTGTAGATAATGAATCATAAGTTTGTGCTAGTACTTCATTTGGTGTATATGGCTCATTTAAATTATAATCTGGATAACATGCCATAGCCAGAATATCTCCATTTTGTGGATTCATTACTATTGCATTTCCACCTTTTTTACAATCATTTTCTTCTACTGCTTGTTTTAAATATTTTTCAACTATTGTTTGAATCTGGAAATCTATTGTAAGTGTTATATCACTTCCATTTTCAGCTGATATATATGTTTCTTCTGAATCTGGGATTTCTTGCTGGTCACTTCCCTTTGAACTTACTATTTTTCCAGGTGTTCCCGTTAAAACTGAATCCCATTGATATTCAATTCCACTCAATCCTTGATTATCACTTCCACAAAATCCTATTACATTTGATGCCACATTATCATATGGATAATATCTTTTTGTATCTTCATCTATATTAATTCCAGAAGACACTTTATTATCCTCCATCCATTGCTTTAATTCATCTACCTTATCCTGTTCAACTTTTCTTGCAATAGTTTCTACTTGTGAACTACTATTTACTTTTTCTAAAGTATCATTGTAGTCTAATTCAAAAATATCAGATAAGCCTTTTGCGACTTTTTCTTTTAAAGCTTTAGTTTCCTCATCATTGTCTCCTACTATTCTTGCAGGATTAATTGTGATCGTATCTACTTGTGCACTTATTGCTAACGCAACTTTTCCTGTTGAATCGTATATGTTTCCACGCTTTGGACTTATTATCTGATTTATTGCTTGTTGATTATATGCTGATTCTTTTAATGTGCTTCCTTCTACAAATTGTAAAAATCCAATTCTACCTATTAAAAGTGCAAATATTAATATTGTTACAATTAAAGTTACTCTCAATTTCTTAGTTTGAACCATATTTTTAGAATCAATTGATGTCTTTATTTTTATTACATTACCATTTGAGTTATCACTTTTCTTCACTTTATTTTTCAAATTATTTTTATTTTTATCTTCCATCGACATGCCTCTTTTGTTAAAATTTCATACATTTATTTTAAGGAAAAATACGTAAAAAGTCAAGAAAATTCACACAATAATCACCGTATTTCAATATATTATTTTTCTTGTATTTTTATGTAAAATATTATTTATCCCTTGAAAAATCATACTTTTTACTGTAAAATATATTAGATTTTAAATTTAAGAGGTATAAAATGGATAATAATATTTTAGAAGATACAAAATTTATTATGAAAAAATATCATATTAAGGCAAATAAGTCTTTAGGTCAAAACTTTTTAATTGATGACAAAGTAGTAGAAAAAATAATTGAAGGAAGTAATGTAAATGAAAACGATTTAGTAATAGAAATCGGACCAGGACTTGGTACTCTTACTAAATTTCTATTAGAAAAAGCACACAAAGTTATTTGTGTGGAGCTAGATAAAAAAATGATTAAAATATTAGAAGATAGATTTAAATTATATGATAGTTTTCAATTACTTCACGCAGATATTCTAAAAGTAGATTTAAAGTCTATTATTAAACAAGAAAAAGAAAACTCTGATATAAAACAAGTAAAAGTAGTTGCAAATCTTCCTTACTATATTACAGCACCTATTATTATGAAGTTATTAGAAGAACAGCTAGACTTAGATTCTATAACTGTTATGGTTCAAAAAGAAGTAGCTGATAGATTAATTGCAACTCCTGGAGATAAAGATACTGGAGCAATTACTTATTCTGTTTATTATTACGCAACTTCTAAAGCTATTTTAGAAGTTCCTAAAGATTCTTTTATACCAGAACCAGAAGTTACTTCTGAGGTCATAAGATTAGACATAAGGAAAACTCCTCCAGTAGAAGTAAAAAGTAAAAAAGTTATGTTTAGAATTATTAAATGCGCTTTTATGCAAAGAAGAAAAACTTTATTAAATGCTCTTACTAATACTAAGGTTTTCTTGAATAAAGATGAAGGTCTTAAAATTCTAAAGAAACTAAACCTTTCTGAAGATATTAGACCTGAAAAATTAACCCTCCAAGATTTTGCAAATATTACCAACGAATTTATTGAGCAATACAAATAAATTATTCTTATAAAAGTATTTAAAAATTTACAATTTCATGTTATAATAGAAAAGAAGTATAAAATAAGGAGAATTGTATGAATCAGATATTAGTAACTAAGAAACTGTATATTACACCTGAGTTAAAGAGAAAAAAGAAAATATATAAGTTCTATTTCTTTTTATCTGTTTTTTTGGTATTTGCTTTAATCTCCGTATATATTTATGCAGAAGTAGATAGAAATAAAGGTGAAGAAACTTCTCAGGCAATACTTGATGAATTTAGCCAAGAGATAGATAATACAACAGCAGATAGTGATGTATTAATTGCAGTTCTAAATGATACATCTTCAGAAGATGGTTCAGATTCTTCATCAGCATCTTCTTCACAAAATCAACCACAAAGAACTGTAAATACTTCAAGAGTTCAAACAACAAGTGATGGATATAATTATTCAACAATAGCAATTATCAATATCCCAAAAATAAATGTTAATTATCCAATAATAGATGGAAAAACAGATTCAACAGAAGAAACAGAAGCATTGTTAAAAATATCACCTACAAAATTCTGGGGACCTAATCCAAATGAAATAGGAAATTTCTGTGTAGTTGGTCATAACTATAGAGATACGAGATTCTTTAGTAAAGTTCCTACTCTAGAAAATGGTGATCTTATAGAAATAACTGATGAATCAGGAAAAACTGTTAAATATTCTGTATATGATAAATATGAAGTAGCTCCTGATGATGTAAGTTGTACTTCACAGCTTACAAATGGAAAAAGAGAAATTACTTTAATTACTTGTACAAATGACAGCAAGCTAAGAGTAATTGTAAAAGCAAGAGCAATATAGAGAACTATCCTTATTAGTTCTCTACTTTTTTATTTTATTTTTAATTTTTTAAGAAATAATCAACAAAAATATAATTCTTTCATAATATATTAGAAAGTATATATGGGAGGATTATTTTTATGGCAAAGATACTTGTTTTTAATAATGATACAGATAGAATGGAAACATATTACAGAGGGGAATCAGAACCTATGCCATATAACACAAACGGGACTTTAAGGGTCAGAGAATTTAGAGGTTCTAGTAAAAGTAATATTTTGTGGACAACAAAAAGAACTATGCAAAGTTGGAATAGTCAAAGATATATCTTTGGAGGACCAATACCTGTAGGTTTTGCATTTAAAAGGCCATATGAAGGCGGACATGGAAATCAAAGTCAACATTATGCTGGTGTAGCCTTTGATGTAGGTCAAACATTATCTGCTTCAAGAAGAAGACAATTATGGAATTCTGCAAATAACTCTGGTGTCTGGTCATATGTTGAACCAATTTCACTAACTCCTACTTGGGTTCATTTTGATAAAAGAATATGTTTATGATACATGCATTAAATAAAGAAGGCTTAAACACCTTCTCTTACTTCTTTTAATAAATTATAAAATTCTTTTCTGCTTATATATTCCAAGCTAGTAGCACTTAATAAATTTTTTTCTTTAGCTAACTTTGTATATTCTTTTAAATTCTTTATATTTTTATCCTTCATCATTCGTAGAGATTTTTCATATGCTTCTTTTATATCCATATTTACCACCTCTGCAATTATTATACAATATTTTACAAAATTTTTATGTCGAAACTTGTCGAATAAAAAATTTGTTCTTTCTTGTAACTTTATGTCAAATAAAGTATTGACTGAAAAGTCGAATTTTGATATAGTATATTTATCGTTTATATATCACTCTAACAACAGGTGTACCAATCAGCAGTCATTCTGCTGATTGCAAAGCAGACTTCCACTGTGACTGTTGATAGACTGCACCTGTTTGCAGTTTAATCTTTCGCTAGAAAGGGAGTGATAGAATTGGAAACAAAAGACAGCAACGATTTAGCAATAAAATATTTAGGTCGAACTCTTATAGTATTTGTTATCTGTTTTTTTATTTTTTTAGCATCTTTGATTGGATATAATACATATTTTTCTTTCTCAAAAGAAAAAATTGAAGTTCGCGCAGAGAACTCCAATTCGTTAAATAAACGATAAACTTTTGATAGAAGCTTTTGCTTCTATCTTTCTTTTTTACAGATAAACAATTTAACAAAGAACTATCTTCTATTCTTTTATTAATTTATTTATATAATACTTATTCTTATGTGTCAATACTTATTATTAAAATAATAAAATTGTAATATTTGAGTAACGAAATTGTAACATTTCTTTTACCATCTGTCAATATTATAACATATTTTTTTCGACTTTTCAAGTGATTAAAATCTTATTTTTTATTGAAATATCAAGCAAAATTAAAACTACGACAATCGTATTTAAGCCATTTTATTTTTTTAGTCAAGTACTTATTCATTGATTTTTAGGCATTTTGAAAGATTCTTAAAATTTAAAACTTTTTTT
>CALXCH010000012.1 GCA_944386735.1 uncultured Clostridia bacterium | reverse complement strand
AGTGTATATAAAGATACATAAGATTATAAAAATAAGAAAGGAATGATTTTTAAAATGAAAATGAAAAATAAAATATTTGGAATATTAATAACATTAGTAATAATGATAGGAGTAATGGCAAGCCAAGTTAATGCTGCCAACATAAGCGCAAGCTCAACAGAAGTAAATAAAGGAGATACTGTAGTAGTAACAGTTAACTTAGATAAAGAATCACAAGCAGTACAATTTGTATTAAATTATGATGCAGAAAATTTTGAATATGTAAAAGGATCAGCTAGCTCAAGTATAGGAGAAGCAGCTATGGCAATAAATGATAAAGAAGCAGGAACTATAAGAATAGCTGCATCAAGTATATCAACATCAACAACATCAGTAAGTTTTACATTTACAGCTAAAGAAACAACAGATGCATCTGAATTTACAGTTAGTAATTTAATAACAGAAAACAGAGAAGAACTTACAAATAATAATGTAACAGTTAAAGTTGTAGAAAAAGCTGAAGAACCAACAACACCAGAAGAACCAACAAATCCAGGAGATCAAGGAGAAGTAGAAACTCCAAGTACAGATACACCAGCTGATACAACAGTTGATGAAGAAAACGGAAGCACAACAAATACTGAAACACAAAAAGTTGATGAAAATGGAAATGTTATAACAAAATTACCACAAACAGGAACATCAATTGTAACAGTAGCAGGAGTTATTGCAGCAGTTGTAGTAGTTGCAGCTATTGCAGTTAGAAAATTAAGAAAATAATTATAATTTAAAAAATATTCAAATAAGGGAGGAAAAAAAGTTGAATAAGAAATTTAAAATAGTATCATCAATAGCATTAGCTGGAATGTTATTAACAGGTAGTTTAGGAATGAACAAAGTAAATGCAGCAGATACAACAGATTATAAAACTAATCCAGTAGCAGTTTATAGAAAATTAGTAGAAGGAAGAACAGTTGTACCTTTTGTATTAGCTAATGCAGATGACGAAGTAACAGTAAAAGATCTTGTTGAAAGTGATTTATTTACAGGTAAAGTTTCTACTGTAAATGGTAGTGCAATACCATCACTAGAGACTGTATTACATACAGGGGATAGATTCACTACTACAGATGGAGAAACACATACAATAATTGTATATGGAGATGTAGATAGAGATGGAATGATAACAGCAGTAGATGCATTAACAGTTCAAAAAAATATTGTAAATGCAGCTGATTTTGATGAAGTACAAAAAGAAGCTGCAGATGTAGTTAATGATGAAACTATTGATATAGTAGATGCTTTACAAATAAGAAAATATGCTGCAGGAATAGGTGATTTTGGAAATTCTGTAATAGACAAATTACCACCAGCAGAAGAAGTTGTTGAAGAATCTAATTATACATTATCATTAAAAGATGCTTCATATATAAATAATCAAAATTATAATGATGTAAAATTAAGTGTTAGCTTAAAAGAAACATTAGATGAAGCTAAAGATTTAAAACTTGAAATCGTTGACAAAAATGGAGAAAAAGTAGAAAAAGATGTTACAATACCAGCACATACAGACTTTGTTGAAGATTTAACAGAAAATAAAGTTATAGATTTATCAACATTAGCTGATGGAACTATAACAGTTAATTTATTAGATGGTGATGACATTGTTGGTACAGTTAGTGTAGAAAAAAATACAGTTGCACCAGCTGCAGCAAAAGTTACAACAAAACGTACAAGTACAAGACAAGCAACACTTTCATTAGAAAGTATGGGAACAAGTGATGTAACAAAAGTTAGATACATTGTTAAAGGTATAAACGAAGAAGCTCCAACAGAAGTTAGTGATTTAACAAGTTCAATAGATGTTCAAAACAATAAATTAACAGATGCTGTAATTGCAGATAATTTAGCAACTAATACAGCATACAAAGTATACTATGTTGTTGAAAATCAATATGGTTCACAATCTACTGGAGAAATAAAAGAAGCAGTTATAGCAAAAGATGGAACTGATGTAAAAGCAGAAAAAGCTTTAGATAAAGTTACAGCACCAGATTTAACAAAAGGTGAAACAAGTTTTTCTTGGGAAGCAAAAGAAGCTGGAAAAACATATGTTGCAACATTATATAAAGATGGAGTAGCTGTTGCTGAAAAAACAACAGATGCTGATGCAACTTCTGTAGATTTTGCGGATAATATGACAGAAGAAGGAAAATATAAAGTTGCAGTTGTTGTAAAAGGTGAAAGCGATGGATCTTCTACAGATTCACCAGCAACAGAATCATCAGAAGTAACAGTAACAAAATTAGATGCTGTACAAGATTTAAAATTTGAAAATAGTGAAGACGGAAAAGTAGTATTATCTTGGAACACTTCATATAGCAAAGATGATTTCGCATCATATGAAATTAAAATATATACAGTTAATGAAAAAGGTGAATTAAAAGATTCAGGAATTTCAGTAGATGGAAGCAATGTTGATGAAAATGATAATCTTGTTAAGAAAGTTGAAGTAAATTTAGTTCCAAATACAATTTATGTTGCTAAAGTAAAACTTAATGCAAATGCTGGTCAAACAGCTGTATTAAGCTCAGACGAAGCTACATCTGATGAATTCTATATTGTAGCAGCACCTAATATGGATACAGCTACAAAAGGAGCAACAAGTGTTACATTTACAATTAACCCAATTAATATTGCAAATAAAAATGTAACATACAAAGTAAAAGTCTATGATGTTAATGTAAACAATGACTATACAGAAGCTAGATATACATTAAAAGATACAAGAGATGTTACTTTAGATAAAGATAACAAAATTACTATAGATGGTTTAACATCATTAAATACATATGCATTCAAATTAGTAGCAGTAGTTGATGGAAATGAAGTAGAATCAGAATATAGTGATGAAATTAGAACATTACCAGAAATTAAAAACTTAACAGTTACTGAAGATGCAACTAAAGCTGTTAAAGATTCAGGAAAAGTTTATTCTAATGGTTCTTCATTAGTTATAAATGGAGAAACATATAGTGATACAGAATTAGCAAAAGCTGCAGATATGATTTATGCTCTTAAAGAAGGAGATGTTGTAACTGTAGATGATAAGTTTACAACTATTTCTGTTAAATTAGAAGGTAATGCTTCTGTACAATCTGTTTCAGAAAGAGATTTTAGTGATTGTGACTTAACAGATACAACAGTAGAAATAGAAAGTAACCAATATGCTAAAACAATTAAAGGAGACTTTAATAAATTAGTATTAAAAGGTGATGGAGCTATTTATACAGTAGATGATGTAAACGGAATTGATGGAGAAGACCCTACTATAGTTGTAGCTGATGGTGTAGAAGTTGTAGGAGATAAAACATATGATGTTGAAGCAAATGCAGAAGCTACAATTAATGATGTAAAAATTACTACAACAGAAGATGTAACTATCGCAGCTGATGGAACAGATTTATATGTAACTGCAAATGAAGTAGATAATGATTTAACATTCTACAATGATACAGGAGATGCTGTAAACATTATTTTTGTAGGTTCACCTGATAATACATCAGAGCAAAAAGGAAAGATTACAATTGAGACAAAAGGTGGAAGTGTTTCTGTAACATCAGTAAATGTAAATGTAAATGCTGAAATGAAAGTTGAAGTAACTAACGGAACAGCTACAATTACAGATCCTTCATTAACTGGAGATAAGACAGTTACTGTTTCAGCTGATAAAGATAAAACTTCAACAGTAGTTGCAGTTGCTAATACAAAAGCACCAGTAGACATGCCTGATATAGAATTAAAAGACTATACAGATAAAGAAATTGAAGATTTATTCCCAGCTATTAAAGATAATCAAGAAAAAGTATTAGCTGTAAGAGAATATATCAATTCTTTCGGAATAAATGGAAAAGGTGCTAAGATTACAGTATCAGAAAATTCAGATAAGGTTACAATAACTTTACCTGGAGCAGCTCAAGGAGTTACTATCGGTAACTTAAAATAATTTAAATTAGCTTACCTAAAAATTTCATATATATATTTTTTAAAAGAGTAGAATTTCTAGAAATTCTGCTCTTTTTCTGTTATAATAGTAAAAAATAAAATAGGAGAAGCAAGATGAATTATAGAATAGTAAATGGATCTGTATCTTATGGAGCAGATACAGTATTAGAAGAAATAAATTTTGAAATAAATGAAAAAGATAAAATAGCAATCGTAGGAAGAAATGGTAGTGGAAAAACTACTTTGTTAAAGGCACTTGTAGATAATTCAATGTTAGAAGAAGGAGTAGGTAATAGTAAGTTTGGAGTGTATAAACAAGGATCTCCTGTAATTGGTTATCTAAAACAAATAGACTTTGAAGATGACTCTAAAACAATGCTTGAAGAAATATTAAAAGTATATAAAGATATAACTGATTTAGAGCTTAAAATAGAAAAATTGGAAGAAAAATTGCAAGAAAGTTCTGACGAAAAATTAATTGAAAGTTATACAGAAAGTTTAGATAAATATGAATTCTTAGGTGGATATACATATAAAAAAGAAATAGATACAGCAATAAGAAATTTTGGCTTTAGTAAAGAAGATGAAAAAAAGAAAATATCAGAATTTTCAGGAGGGCAAAGGACTAAAATTGCATTCTTGAAATTAATTCTTAGTAAACCAGATATATTACTTTTAGATGAGCCAACAAATCACTTAGATATTACAGCTATAGAATGGTTAGAAAGCTATTTAAGAAGTTATCCAAAAGCAGTGGTAATTGTATCACATGATAGAATGTTTTTAGATAGAATCGTAAATAAAGTCTATGAAATAGAATATGGAACTATGACTTTGTATAAAGGAAATTATAAAGATTATGAAGTTCAAAAAAGAGCAAATTATGAAAAACAATTAAAAGATTATGAATATCAACAAGCAGAAATAAAAAGATTAACAGATATTGCAAATAGGTTTAGGTATAAACCAACTAAAGCTAAAATGGCTTTATCTAAATTAAAACAAATAGAAAGAATGGTAAGAATAGAAGAACCTAATAAGTATGACTTAAAAACATTTCATAATAATTTCAATATTAAAGAAAGTGGTAAAGATGTATTAGAAGTAAAGGATTTAGAAATAGGTTATGATAAAGTCTTACAAAAAGTCTCATTTTCATTATATAGAGGAGAAAAATTAGCTGTTATTGGAGAAAATGGAATAGGAAAATCTACATTATTAAAGACTATTGCAGGGATTTTGAAGCCTTTAGGAGGAAGTTTTTCATTTGGGTATAATGTAAGTATTGGATATTTTGACCAACAATTAGAATTTAAAAATACTGAAAACACAGTTTTTGAAGAATTTAGTGAAGAATTTCCAGAACTTACTACAACAAAAGCAAGAACAATCTTAGGAAGTTTCTTGTTTACTGGTGAAGATGTAGAAAAAAAGATAAAAGTATTATCAGGAGGAGAAAAAGCACGATTAAAACTTTGTGAGATATTTAAAAAAGAACCAAATTTATTATTACTAGATGAGCCAACTAACCATATGGATATAGTGGGAAAAGAAAGCTTAGAACAGATTTTAAAGGAATATAAAGGAACATTAATATTTGTATCTCATGATAGATATTTTGTAAACAAAATTGCGGATAGAATATTGGAATTTAAACCAGGAAAAGTAACTTTTTTTGATGGTAATTATGAGGAGTTCCAAGAATGGAAAGAAAAGAGTAAAGAACAAGAAAAAATAGATAGTTATAATAGTGAAAATAGTAATAAGGAAAATTCGGATACTTTGAAACAAAAAAGTTCTAAAAATCAATATTTATTAAATAAAGAAAATAGTAAAAGAAAAAATAAAATGAATAAAATAGAAAAAGAAATAGAAGAAAAAGAAGAAGAAATAAAAGCTATAGAAGATGAAATGAAAAAAGAAGAAAATTCTACAGACTATGTGAAGCTAGCAGAATTACAAGATAAAATCCAAGAGATTAATAAGGATATAGAAAAGAAAATGGAAGAATGGGAAGAATTAAATAATTTACTAGAAGGTAATTAGAGCTAAAAATTATAAGTCTTTAAATTTAAAGATTTAAAAATTTTGCTTTTTAAAAGTGTAATAACTATTGACATAAATGAATAATTATTATATTATATAAATATAAAGACTAAGAGCAAAAGCTCCTAGCCATAAGGTTGTTAATTTGGAGAGTTTTGAGATTTATCCTTATTGTTTGGGTAAATCTCAAATTTTCTTTTTACGGATTCGTATTTAAAAGAATATTTACTTTTAGAACAAATATGTACTAATGCACATAGACCGTAAAAAGAAAATACCAACTCCAACTAACCAGCTAAAAATAGTATTTAGCATGTTAGTTCCTCCTTCTTTAGTATTTACACCTACTGTCATATGAAAGTTAGGTGCATGAACTAATAGTTTAGTGCTAGAATAGTATAAACTACTAATTCATGCACCCAACTGTTAAGAAGGAGAACAACCTTTACGTATTATATTATAAACAATTAGCTTTGTCAACTACAATATAAAAATAAATATATGAGTAGAATAGACTTACATATTTTTAAGGCTAACTTGGTAATAGTTAATTGTAAAAAAATGTCTAATTTGATATAATATTGCTAGAAAAAATCATATAGTAAACTGGAGGAAGCGATTGTATGAAAGAAGTATATATAGTAACAGGAGCAAATGGATTTTTAGGAAACAATATTGTAAGAAAATTATTAGAAAAAAATGTAGAAGTAAGATGTTTAGTACTTCCAGAAGATAATGGAAAAGCTTTAGAAGGTTTAAATTGTAAAATCTATAGAGGAGATGTAACTAAAAAAGAAACATTAGAAGATATTTTTAATGTAGATCCTGAAACGATGCTTTATGTAATACACTGCGCAGCTATTGTATATATAAAATCTAAATATAATCCTAAAGTTATAGAAGTAAATTATAATGGAACTAAAAATATAGTAGATAAAGTATTAGAAAAAAATGCAAAAATGGTTTATGTAAGTAGTGTTCATGCAATAACAGAAAAGCCAAATGGCGAAAAGATTACAGAAATAACTGATTTTGATGAGAATAAAGTTACAGGATTATATGCAAAATCAAAAGCAAGAACTGCTAAAATGGTCTTAGAAGAAGTAAAAAACAATGGTTTAAATGCTTGTATAGTCCATCCATCAGGAATAATTGGACCGAACGATTACAGTGATACTCACTTAACACAATTAATATTAGATATAGCAAATGGGTCTTTAAGAGCTTGTGTTAAAGGTGGATATGATTTTGTCGATGTAAGAGATGTAGCAGATGGAGTAATTAGCGCTTGTAAAAATGGTAAAAAAGGAGAATGTTACATATTATCAAATAGGTATGTAGACGTAAAAGAATTAGTGGACTTAATTAGTAAAGCAGCGGGGGTGAAGAAGATAAAAACAATTTTACCTATGTGGATTGCAAAAGTTACTGCACCACTTTCAGAGCTTTATTACAAAATAAGAAAAGAACCACCATTATATACAAAATATTCACTTTATACTTTAACTTCAAATTCTAACTTTTCAAATGAAAAAGCTAAAAAAGAATTAGGATATAAAAATAGAAGTATGGAAGAAACTATAACAGATACAGTAAAATGGCTAAAAGAAAATAATATTATTAAATAGGAGAAATTTTATGAACATTTTAGTCGCAATAAATAAAAAATATGTAAGACCATTAAATATTTTATTAAACTCAATTAGTTATTCAAATAATGATGAAGTATTTAATATATATATCTTACATAAAAATTTAGATAAAGAGGATATAGAAAATATCACAGAAGGTTTAGATTTAAAAAGATTTATAATAAAAGATATAAAAGTACCTAAATGTGAGATTGATACATTTCCTGTTTTGGAAAAAAGGTATTCAGAGGAAATTTATTTTAGATTGTATGCAAGTAAGTATTTACCAAAAGAATTAGATAGGGTTTTGTACTTAGATGCGGATATATTGGTTATTAATAAATTAAGACCATTGTATGAAACAGATTTTGAAGGAAATTATTTTGTTGCAGCAACGCATGTAAAAAAGGTGCTTCATAAATTCAATGAAATGAGGTTAGATATAAATGAAGATGAGCCTTATATTAATACAGGTGTACTTCTAATTAATTTGGAAGAACTAAGAAAGATAGATATAAAAGAAAAAGTTGAAAGTTTTGTAAAGAGTAAGAAAAATAAATTATTATTGCCAGACCAAGATATTGTAACTGCTCTTTTTGGGGATAAAATAAAGTTGGCAGATGAGTTAAAATATAATTTAGGAGAAAGAGCTTGGAGATTATATAACTTAAATAATCCTAAAAATAAAATAACATTAAAATGGATTAGAAAAAATACTGTAATAATACATTATTATGGAAGAAATAAGCCTTGGAACAAGGATTATATAGGAGCTTTAGATTGTTTTTATAAAAAAATAATAAAATTGATAAAGAAGAACAAACCTAAAAAAGTATTAATTTTATCATGTGGAACTGGTGGAGGGCATAACTCAGCTGCTATGGCAGTAAAACAGGCTTTAAATAAAAAGAAAGTAAGGGCAGATTTTAAGGAATATCTGGAAATTACAAGTCCAAGATTAAAAGATAAAGTAAATAATTTATATATAATTTCAACAAAAAATAATGGAAAAGTTTTTAAAGGTGTATATAATCTTCGGAGAATTATACCAAAAAACAAAACTAAAATCACCAGTATATAGCTTGAATTGGCTAAATAGAAATAAATTATATGATTATATAGAAAATAATTTATATGATTATGTTGTAACGACACATCTATTTGCAGCACAAGCTCTTACAGCAGTTAAAAAAGAATATGATATACATTTTGTAGCAATTGCAACAGATTATGTAAGTATACCCTTTTGGGAAGAAACTAATCCAGATTATTTTATAATTCCAAATGCGGATTTAAAGAAGGATTTTGAAGATAAAGGAATAAAAGAAGAAAAATTATTACCTTTAGGAATTCCAGTACAAAGAGAATGTAGTGAAGATTATAATAAAGATGATGTAAGAAAAGAATTAGGATTAAATTTAAATGAAAAATATGTATTAGTGTTAACAGGTAGTATGGGCTTTGGTGATATGAATAATATGGTAGGTGAATTAGTAAAAGGAATAGATGATTGTAATTTTATTGTTTCGTGTGGTAAAAATAAAAAAATGTTAGAACAATTAAAAAGTAAATACAAAAACAATAATCGTGTACAAGAATTACCTTTTACAAGAAACTTAAATCTTTATATAAAAGCAGCAGATGTAGTTTTAACAAAACCAGGGGGGTTAACTACAACAGAAATTGCAACAATAGGAAAACCTTTTATACATACAATGCCAATACCAGGATGCGAGAATTATAATGCAAATTTCTTCCAAAGTAGAAAAATGTCGATAAAATGTGATATAATAGAGGAAGTAGTAGAAAATACAAAAAAACTATTAAATGACGAAAAATTACAAAAAGAAATGGTAGAAAACCAAAGAAAATATATAAATAGAAATGCAAGTTATGATATAGCAGATTTAGTAATAAAAGAAATGGGAGAATAGGTGGATGTTTAAACAAATTATTAATAATGAAACTATAGCTAAAAGCTTGGATGATGTAGAACAATTAGATACTATAGAAAATTTAGATAATTTAGAAGATATTCAAGATGAAAATGAACATATAATAGAGTTATGGGAGCCTTTAGAATTTAATATAAATGAGAATTATGAGTATGTTCCTAAAAGTATGATATTTTCTTTATTATCAAATGGACTATACTATGGAATAGCATATCCAATATTAAAAATTTTAATGAAAATAGTATATGATTTTAAAATAGAAGGAAAAGAAAATATTAGAAATTTAAAAGAAGGAGCAGTTACAGTATCAAATCATGTATTATTTTTAGACTGTGCTATGGTAGGTTTAGCTTATGGATTTAAAAAAGTATATTTTACAACATTAGAAGGAAGCTTTAAAATACCATTTGTTAGAAAATTAATAAAATTATTAAGAGCTATTCCTATACCAGAGAGCGTAAAGAATAGAGAATACTTTATGAAGGCAGTAGATAAGATTTTACAAGAAGAAAAAAGTGTTCACTTTTATCCAGAAGCAGCATTGTTCCCATATTTTAATAAGATTAGACATTTTAAAAATGGAGCTTTTGATTTTGCAGTAAGGAATAATAAACCTGTAGTTCCAATGGTAATTACTTTTAGGGAACCAAAAGGTATTAGAAAAGTATTCAAAAAGAAAAAAGATGTCACATTAACTGTTTTAGAACCAATAAGACCACCAAAGGATGGAAACACTAAGCAAAGAGTAGAAGCTTTAAAAAATCAAGTATACAATGAAATGAAAAATGTAAATAATAAAAAACATTAGGTGATATTTAATGGATAAAATTTTAACTTTTATTGTTAATGAATTTAATGAACTATTACTATTAAAAGGAAGTTCTAAAGATCCTCAATTTAAGGAATCATTTTGGTATGTAGTTACTGGTGGGTATGAAAACATAGATAAAAGTCTGATAAATACCGTAAAAAGAGAAGTACAAGAAGAAACAGGATTAATAGTTAAAAAAAGTATATACTTAAATTGGATTTTTAAATATAAATCTTTAGGAAAGAATTGCACTGAATATGTATATATTAGTTTTGTAAATAAAGATGAGGTTGCATTAAATGAAGAAAATATAGATTATAAATGGTGTAAATTAGAAGAATTTATTAAAAAAACAAGTTGGTTTGGAGATAAAAATGAACTTAGAAATGTGTTAATTGATGCATTAGGAGAAAAGATATATTTTAAGAGTGAGAAAATAGAAGAGTATAAATAAACAAAGGATTTAATTTTATAATAATTATTTCAAGCCATTATTTTATAGAAAATATTAAGGAATGCGTTTAGCATTCCTTAATTAATATCCAAGAACATGAAAAATATATTCATAAAAATATTCTTACGAGGATAATTTTAAATTAGAATAGTATTTATTAAAGAAATAAAGTATATGTGAAAAATTTGTGAAATTTCAAAAAAGCTCTTGACTTAAAGCTAACTCCAAGTGATATATATAATATAGTAAAAAAGGAGGAATGTAGTATGATAAAACAAACGGCAGGACGTGATAGATTAGGAGATTTAGCACCTAAATTTGCTGAATTAAATGATGATGTATTATTTGGAGAAGTATGGTCAAGAGAGGATAAGCTATCATTAAGAGATAGATCAATGATTACAGTAACAGCTTTAATGGCGAAAGGAGTATTTGATAGTTCATTAAAAAGCCATTTAGAAACTGCTAAAAAGAATGGAATAACAAAAACAGAAATGGTTGAGGTGATAACACATTTAGCATTTTACTGTGGATGGCCAAATGCTTGGGCAGTATTTAATATGCTAGGAGATGTTTATGGAGATGAAGAACCAAGTGGACATGGTGGAATGTTTGGAATGGGAGAACCAAATACAGCATATGCTAAGTATTTTATAGGAAACTCTTATCTAAAACCATTAGCTAAAAGTGAAGAATCAAAAATATCTATATCAAATGTAACATTTGAGCCAAGATGTAGAAATAATTGGCATATTCATCATGCAAAATCAGGTGGAGGACAAATGTTAATTTGTGTAGAAGGTGAAGGTTGGTATCAAGAAGAAGGAAAGCCAGCACAAAGTTTAAAACCAGGTGATGTAGTAATTATTCCAGCAAATGTAAAACATTGGCATGGAGCTAAAAATTGTTGGTTTAGCCATTTAGCAGTAGAAGTACCAGGAGAGGAAACATCAAATGAATGGCTAGAGCCTGTAACAGATGAGGAATATGATAAATTGTAATATTGTATATGGAGACGAATAAGAAAGAGGGAGTAAATAAATGACAATAGCAGAAGTAAGTAAAAAATATGATTTAACACCAGATACAATAAGATATTATGAAAAAGAAGGTTTAATTCCAAGAGTTCCAAGAAATAAAAGTGGAATAAGAGATTTTAATGAAAATTCTTGTAGGTGGATAGAATTTATAAAATGTATGAGAAATGCAGGTTTATCAATAGAAGTATTAAGTAAATACGTAAAATTAATGAGTGAAGGACCAGAGACAGCAAAAGAGAGAAAACAATTATTGGAAGATCAAAGAGAAATATTATTGAAAAGACAAAAAGATATAAATGAAACTATAGATAGAATAAACCATAAGATAGAAATATATGATGATATAGTAAAAGGAAAAAGAGAAGACTATATATTAGAACCTTAAACTTTTGGAGAATCGAATAAAAATATAATAAAGAAAGGAAAGATGATTACTATGGAAAAAGCAAAAGTATATTTTACAAAGGAAATAACACCAGAAAGTTTAATTAGAATTTATGAAAAATTAGGAAAGAAACTTACAGGTAATGTTGCAGTTAAAATGCATTCAGGAGAGCAAGGAAATCAAAATTATTTAAGACCAGAGTTTGTAAAACAAATGGTAGAACATGTTAATGGAACAGTTGTAGAATGTAATACTGCTTATGAAGGAGCAAGAAACAGTACAGAAAAACATTTAAAATTAATAAAAGAACATGAGTGGGATAAATACTTTAAATTTGATTTAATGGATGCAGAAGGTCCAGATTTAGAATTAGATGTTCCAAATGGTAAGATATTAAAGAAAAATTATGTTGGAAAAAATCTAGCAAACTATGATTCAATGCTTGTGTTATCACATTTTAAAGGACATGCCATGGGAGGATATGGTGGAGCATTAAAACAATTATCAATTGGTTGCGCTTCATCAGCAGGAAAAACTTTAATTCATACTGCTGGAGTGTCAAATGAACAAAAAGAATTATTTGCAAATTTACCTGAGCAAGATAGATTTTTAGAGGCAATGGCAGATGCTGCATCATCAGTAGTAGACCATTTTAAAGGAAATATGGCATTTATTAATGTTATGAAAAATATTTCAAAAGATTGTGATTGTGATGGAAATGCATCAGCACCTTGTATGAAAGATATTGGAGTTTTAGCATCTTTAGACCCAGTTGCAGTAGACCAAGCATGTCTAGATCTTGTATATAATTCAGAAGATCCAGGAAAAGATATTTTAATAAACAGAATAGAATCTTTACATGGAATTCATACAGTAGAAGCTGCTGCTGAACTTGGAGTTGGAACAAGAGAATATGAATTAATTAATATAGATTAATTTAAATAAAAACACATTTTTATACAAAATTAAGAATAGTTTTTTAAAAAAGACTATTCTTTTTTGCTTTTTTATGATATAACTAAAAAGTACATGGAAAATTTTAATGTTTTTTAGGAGGAGCAATGAAAGAAGAAAAATACAAAGGGTTAACTTCTAAAGAAGTAGAAGAATTAACAAATCAAGGAAAAGTAAATGTAAGTGATAATAATAATTTAAAATCAAACTGGCAAATAGTAAAAGATAATGTATTTACACTATTTAATTTATATAATTTAATAATTGCAATAGCATTATTATTAGTTGGAGCATATACAAATACATTTTTCTTTTTAATTATTACAATAAATGTATTAATTGGAATAATCCAAGAAATACATGGAAAAAATTTAGTAAAAAAACTATCAATATTAACAGCATCTAAAACAACAGTAATAAGAGATGGAAAAGCGCAAGAAATTGAAATAGAAAAAGTTGTTTTAGGAGATACAATTGTATTAAAACAAGGAGACCAAATACCATCTGATTCTTATGTAATAGATGGAGAAATTGAAGTAAATGAAGCACTTCTTACAGGAGAATCAGATTTAATTGTTAAGAATGTAGAAGATAAATTACTTTCAGGAAGCTATGTTGTTTCTGGTAAATGTTATGCAGTTGTTGAAAAAGTTGGAGAAGATAACTTTGCTAACCAAATAATAAGTGCAACTAAGAAACATAAAGATAATAATTCGGAATTAATAAATTCTATGAAAAAAGTTACAAAGTTCACAAGTTTTGTAATAATACCAGTTGGAGTAATTTTATTTATACAAGCTTATTTTGTAAGAGAAACATTACTTCCAGAGTCTGTTATTGCAACAGCAGCAGCACTTCTTGGAATGCTACCTAAAGGACTTTTGCTATTAATTACAATAGCATTAGAGTCTGGTGTTATCAAACTTGCTAAAAAAGAAGTATTAGTACAAGAATTATATAGCATAGAATCTTTAGCACATATCGATACAATATGTTTAGATAAAACAGGAACAATAACACAAGGAAAGATGAAGGTTTCAGAAGTTAAATTATATGATGAAAATGTTATGCCAAAGCCTTTTAATGATATGATGGTAGCTTTTGTAAATGGAATGGATGATACAAATTCAACATTTAAAGCATTAAGGAACCATTTTAAAGGTGATATAAATTACGAGAAAATAGATAATGTACCATTTTCATCTGAAAGAAAATGGAGTAGCATCTCATTTAAAGAAGAAGGTTCTGTAATTGTTGGTGCACCTGAAAGACTATTTGAAAAAAGTGATAAAGAAATGCCAGAAAGAATTGTAGAATTACAAAAAGCAGGAAAAAGAGTTTTAGCAATAGGATATTCTAAAGAAGTGGTTAAAGATGACGAATTACCAAAATTAGATGTAGTTGCATCTGTAATATTAGAAGATCCATTAAGAAGAAATGCAAAAGAAATGCTAGGATATTTCAAAGAACAAGGTGTAGATGTTAAAATTATTTCTGGAGATAATGCTCTTACTGTATCAAACATAGCTAAAAGAGCTGGCTTAGAAGATTATGAGTCATATATAGATTTATCAACAATTAGTACAGATGCTGAAATAGTAAACTTAGTTGATAGATATAGTATTTTTGCAAGAGTTTTACCACATCAAAAGAGTATTATAGTAAAAGCACTTCAAGCTAAAAATCATAAAGTTGCAATGACAGGTGATGGTGTAAATGATGTTATAGCACTTCGTGAGTCAGATTGTAGTATAACACTTCCAGATGCTTCAGATGCAGCAAAACAAGTATCTCAAATAGTACTTCTAAATTCAGACTTTAGTGTATTAAAAGATGTATTAATGGAAGGAAGACGTGTTGTAAATAATATAACAAATGTTGCTAGAATATTCTTTATTAAAACAATATATTCAGTACTATTATCATTATTCTGCATAATAACAAACACAGCATTCCCATTTATACCAATACAAATAACATTAATAGACTTAGTAATTGAAGGTTATACATCATTCTTTATTACATTTGAGAGAAATCAAAAACCAATTACAGGGGCATTTTTACCGACGGCTCTCACGAATGCGGCACCATTTGCAATTGTAATTATGTTTAATATAATAGTCTTAACAATTATTGGAAATGTAACAGGAATAGAAGCTGGAACATTAACAACAATGATGTATATATTAATAGGCTTTGTAAGTATTTTAGCAGTACAAGAGGTTTGCACACCATTTACTAAAGCTCATGCATTCCTATTTACAACAACAACTATAGGATTTTATTTAGCAGCATTTCTATTCCATAGATTACTAGAATTATCATCAGTACCTGGAAAAGACATTGTTATTGTTCTAGTCTTAGCAGTAATAAATTATTTACTAATACATATTAAAAGAAAAGTCTATAAGAAAAAACAAATTGCGCAAATATAGAAAGAAACTTATATAAAAATACTGATAAGTGAATAAAAGCAAGAATCATATGTAAGTATAGACATGGATTTTTATGGGTGAAAATAATAATAAATATAAATGAGAGTAATTGTAAGTTACTCTCATTTGTGATATTATAAGAGAAAATTAATAAAAAAGTTAGGAGAAAAAGATGAAAATAGATTTACATATACATACAAATATTTCAGATGGACTTTTTAGTCCAAAAGAAATAATAGATGAAGCAGAAAAAAATGGTGTTTCAGTAATTTCAATAACAGACCATGATACAATTGATAGTTATAATTCTGAATTGTTTTCTTATGCTAAAAGTAAAAATATAAAACTTATTTGTGGTGTAGAAATATCAACTAAAAATAATAAAGCAGGAATTCATGTCTTAGGATATAATTTTGATTTGGAAAGCAAAGATTTTAGAAATACGTTAGCTAAAATTAGAAATGCAAGACATGAGTACTTACACAAGGTAGCTAAGAAATTAAATGAACTAGGGTATTTAGTAAATGTGGAAAGCTTAGATAAAATAAAATCAGTAACTAAATCACATATTGCATTAGATATTGTAGAAAATGAAGAAAATAAGGAACAACTTTTAAAAGAATTTGGACATATTCCAAGTAAGGGAGAATTTATAGAAACTATTATGAATGAAAATTGCCCAGCTTATGTTAAAAAGCAAACACCTTCACCAAAAGAATCTGCTGATGTAATTAGAAAAGCAGGAGGAAAAGTTGTTTTGGCACATACTGTAGCTTATGTTCATATAGATAATTTTACAGATGAAGATATTTTAGAAATAGTAAAAGAAATGAAGCCAGACGGGATAGAAGCAAATTATTTATTTGTAGATAGAAATGGAAGCTTAATTGATGAAACTAAAAAGTGGAATGAATTTGCTAAAAAAAATAATTTATTTGTAACAGTTGGTTCTGACTTTCACAGAAAAGATGGTATGCATCCAGAAATAGGTTTTATAAATACAGATTTTAAATTAAAAGATGAAGTTATAGATGAGATAATTAGGAATTTAAGTTAAAAAAATTGATTATAAATATTTTAAAATTATTAAAGAAAAGGAAGTGGAAGAAAAATGTCATTTGAAAAAGCAAAAGAACATTTGAAAAAATATGGATTAGAAGATAGAGTAAAAGAGTTTCCAGTATCTTCAGCTACTGTTGAAGAAGCAGCAAAAGCTGTAGGATGCGAAGAAGAAAAAATAGCAAAAACATTATCATTTATTGTAGATGATAAACCAATATTAATTGTGGTTGCAGGAGACTGTAAAATAGATAATAGCAAATATAAAGCTGAATTTCATAAGAAAGCGAAAATGATACCGTTTTCAGATGTTGAAAAATTAATAGGCCATGGTGTAGGTGGAGTTTGTCCTTTTGGTATAAATGAAGGAGTAACCGTGTATTTAGATGATTCATTGAAAAGATTTGATATAATTTATCCTGCTTGTGGAAGTTCAAATAGTGCAGTTAAATTAACAATAGAAGAATTAGAAAAAGCATCTAATTATGAAAGATGGATAGATGTTTGTAAAATTATATAGAAAATTGTAACGTTAAAAATAATTTTTTTAGTAATTGTTCTAACAAAGAAAAATATTTGATAAATAATTGATTTTATGATAATATGCAATTGTAAAATAAAAAATATAGGAGGTAGAAAAAATGGAGTATAGAAGATTTAATAATACTATTGTAGCAAGAATAGATAAAGGGGAGGAAATTCTAGAGCAAATAAAAGAGATAGCACTAAAAGAAAATATAAAATTAGCTAATGTTAATGCTTTAGGTGCAACTAATGATTTTACAGTTGGAGTTTTTAAGACAGCAGAAAAGAAATATTACTCAAATAATTTTAAAGGTGATTTTGAAATAGTTTCTTTAACTGGAACTATAAATACAATGAATGATGAATTTTATACACATATACATATGAGTGCAGGAAATGATAAGGGAGAAACTTTTGGAGGACACTTAAATAGAGCTATCGTAAGTGCAACATGTGAAATGGTAATTAATATTATAGATGGAAGAGTAGACAGATATTTCGATGAAGAAATAGGATTGAATTTATTTAAATTTGACAATTAATAATTCAAAAGCAAGTAATTATCAATTAATTACTTGCTTTTGTGCTATTATGCAAGTATAAAGAGGGGATAATGTTATGGATAAAAAGAAATAAGGACTGGTTATTTTTTCAGCAATTTGTATTATAATTATTGTTGTATGCATTGTAATACAAATTATTTTTAAAGAGGTAAAATAGGAAAATAATAAATTGTATCTATTTTGAGAATACTTGTTGATAATTATTTTTCTATATGGTATTATTTAATAGTAAAAAGTAAAAAATATTACAAATGAAAAATTAATAAAAAGGGGAGATGAAGATGAAAAATTTTAAAAAAAGTTTACCAATAATAGGTATAGTATTAATTATAATTATAGCTTTATGCTTAGTAATTTTTAAAATTTATAATTCTAATGAACAAAAAGAAAAACAAATAAACGAAACATTAACTAGTAATAGTGTTACTACTAATAATGAAGAAGCAACTATAAATGCGGTAGTAGTTAGAGTATATAATAATTCATTAATTGCTATGAAGACAGATAATACGGCTGAATTGTATAGTATTAGCTTTGGGAAAGAAGGAAATATTGGTTTTAAACAAGGAAATCAAATATTAGTTTATTTTGATGGAATGATTGCTGATACATTTCCAGAGCAAATTAGTAATGTAGAAAAAATTGAAATAGTAAATGCAGAAAGCGATATTCAAATACCTGAGGACGTATTAAGATATTGCTATAGCTCTAAAAACAATGTTCAAGTTACAATAGATGATTTTACAGAAAATGGATTAGCGATAACAATAAAAGATACAAACGACTATCCATATGATTATTCTAAAAATGAATATAAAATAAATAAGAAAAATAAACAAGCAGAAAACATAACTGTGGATACAAATAAAATAACACCTGCAACAGAGAATTCTACTCCTTCATATGATCCTGGTCAAACAATACCAGTGTGGGAAGAAGCAACAAAGATTTTAGATGAGGATGCAATAGTTACTTCTAACCAAATTGATGATAATACAGTTGAAAAAACTTGTGATTGGACTAAAATTTATGGAAATTTGGGCGAAGGAGAATATGAATTTGTATTACCAGTTGGTGATTTAGGACTTTCTAGTATTAGAATAAGTTTTAATATAAATAGTAATGGACAATTATCATATGATAGACCTACATTGGAATAAAACTCTCTATTAAAAGAACCTTCTGATTGTTAATATAAAAAATAAAGAATTGGAAAAAATAAAAAACTGGAGTAAAAAATGCTCAAGGAGAGTTCAAATTGAAAAAAATTATTTATGTGGCAGGAATAATATTTTTAAGTTTAATAATTGTTTTAAATTTAGTATTTACATCAAATATGGATGCATCAGAACATGTTGAAGTTAAATATAATTATTGGCTATACACTATTGGAATTGTATTATTAGCAGCACTTATATATTTTTTAACAAATATAATTAATAAAGCTTTGTATAATGATGAAAACATAGAATTAAAAAAGAAAATTAGAAAAATATTATTTATAGTAAGTATAACTTTATATATATTATTTAATATAATATGGGCTATTACTGTAAATCCTAAAGTCGTAGGAGATTCTGTTCATGTCTGTAACTTAGCACAAACATTTTATAGAGGAGATAATGAGGAATTTTTATATAATACAACATATGCAGGAATACCATTATTTGATTATATGCAAGCATATCCACAACAAGTGTCACTTGCATTTGTTTTTAGTATGTTTTTTAGGTTAATACATTTTGATATAATGGAAGTATTAAGAGTATTAAATGTAATTGGTAATATATTAATAGTTTTTACTTTATATAAAATAAGTAAATTATTATCTAAAAAATATAAAACAAATAAAGTATTGTTATTAACTTTAATATTAACATTTATATCAATACCAATGCTTTTAACATTTGTATATGGAGATGTTCCAAGTTTAGCTCTATGTTTATTGGCTGTATATTTTATGATGAGATATGGAGAAACAAAGCGCTTTAGATATCCTATATTTGCTTCAATATTTACAATGATAGCATATATGATGAGAATGAATAGTTTGATATTCATAATTGCAACAGTAATATATTTATTACTTAACTTGTTTAAAGAATTAAAAGACAATAAATTAAAAACAAATTTAATAAGTATGACGGTTATTGTAGCATATGTAGTAATCTCAATTTTCCCAGCATCATTAGTTAAAAATTATTATGTTGATAAATATGATTTAGATAAAAATAAAACGTATCCTACTATAGGCTATATTCTTATGGCGATGGAAGAAGGACCAAGAGAAAATGGAGGATATAATGAGAATATAGCAAGACCAGCATTAGAACATCCTGAAGAAAAGAAAGAAGAATATGTTCAAAGAGTTAAAGATAGATTAAAGTACTTTTCAGAGAATTTAGGATATACATTGAATTTTTATATTATGAAATTAGCTGCTATGTGGACTGAAAATACATATTCTGCAATCATGAATAATCAAATAAATAGTAATTGGATAGAAAATATTACTAATCCTTTAGCGTTTTACCAAAAAGCATTACTTATAGTTACTTGTTTGTGTAGCTTAATTATTCTAATACAAAATAGAAAAAATCTTTCTTTAGAAGTAATATTTTTACTTACTATTTTTGTTGGAGGTTTTGCATTTCATATATTATGGGAGGCAAAGTCAAGATATATAATTCCATATATAGTGGTGTTAATACCAATTGCCTCTATATGTATTAATAAAATTAATATATTTAAGAAAATAAGTAAAAAACAAGAAAACAGTATTAGCAAATAAGTATAATGAATTATTAATATAATTAAATAAAATAATACTAAAGCAGATGGTTATTAGATAATTATCTGCTATTATATTAATTAATAAATATTTAGTTACATGAGGAGATTATAATGAAAAACATACTAGTTGTAGAAGATGATATAGATATTCATAATTTAATAAAGAAAGTTTTAGAAAAAGAACAATATAAAGTTATTAATGCATATTCTGGGACAGAAGCTTTAATGCTAATAGAAAAAGAAAATATAGACCTTATATTGTTAGATTTGATGTTACCAGGATTAAGTGGAGAAGAAATAATAGAAAAAATTAAAGAAATTCCAATTATAGTAATAAGTGCCAAAATGTCTGAGGAAGATAAAATAAATGCTTTATTAAATGGAGCAAATGATTATATAGTAAAACCATTTTCATCTCAAGAACTCTTAGCAAGAGTAAAGGTGCAATTAAGAATAAATAAAGATAAAAATATAAATAGAAAAATGAATTATAAAGATATGTTTTTGAATGAAGATAATCATATTTTATATATCAAGGAAAAGGAAATATATTTAACAAAAACAGAGTATGCAATATTAAAACAATTATTATTAAATCCTAAAAAAGTAGTAACAAAATCAAAATTATTGGAGTTAATAAGTAATGATACTTTAGATTGTGATGAAAATTCTTTAAAAGTCCATATTAGTAATATAAGAAAGAAAATAAGAAAAGTAACTAATGAAGAATATATAGAATCTGTATGGGGTATAGGATTTAAAATCCATGAATAAATATCTTAACTAAATCTTAACTATTTTCTTAACCACTTTCTTAACTATTTAATAGTAAAATAGATTTGAAAGGAGGAGGTTATGGAATATATTTTAGAAACACATAATCTTGAAAAAAGATATAAAAATTTTAAAGCAATAAGTAATCTTAATATGCACATTCCAAAAGGTGCTATTTATGGGCTTATTGGAAAAAATGGAGCGGGGAAAACCACTTTAATTAGAGTAATTTGTGGCTTACAAAAACCAACAAGTGGGGCATATTCTATTTATGGAATACAAAATACAAGTAGTAAAATTAACAAAGTAAGAAAAAGAATAGGAGCAATTGTAGAACTACCTGCAATTAGATTAGAAGCAACAGCAGAAGATAATCTAAAAGAACAATATAAAATAGTAGGATTACCTAATTTTGATAATTTAAATGAATTATTAAAATTAGTAGGTTTAACAAAAACGGGAAAAAAGAAAGCTAAAAATTTTTCATTAGGAATGAAACAAAGATTAGGAATAGCAATAGCGTTAGTTGGAAATCCTGATTTTCTTATTTTGGATGAGCCTATAAATGGATTAGATCCAGAAGGGATAATTGAAATAAGAGAACTGATTTTAAGACTTAATAAAGAAAAGAAAATTACATTTTTAATATCTAGTCACTATTTGGATGAGTTATCGAAAATTGCAACTGAATATGGTTTTCTAGATAAAGGAAAAATAATAAAAGAAATAAGTAAACAAGAATTAGAGCAAAGTTCTAAAAGAAAAATTGAAATAAAAGTAAGCAATATAAAAGAATGTGTTAAATATTTAGAAGAAAATAATTATTCATATGAAGTCATTTCTGATGAAATTATAAACATATATGATGTGATAAATATTTCAAAACTTGCTGTTGAACTTTCCAAAAGAAATTGTATAATAAAAAGATTTGATGAAAAGGAAGAATCACTTGAAAATTATTATATAAATTTGATTGGAGGTAATAGTAATGTATAAATTATTAAATGCAAGTTTTTCGAGATTAAGAAAAAATAAAATATTTATAGGATTAGTAATTTTAACTGTAATAATTGCAATTTTTATGCTTGTCAGTAAGTATCTAGATAAAATAAAATATAGTGCATTTGGAATATCATCAAATACAACAGATATATTATTTACAAGTTTTATAAATATAATAGGATTTTTTAGTGCAATATTTACTAGTTTATTTGTTGGAGCAGAATACTCAGATGGTACAATTAGAAATAAGATTGTTGTAGGGCATAGTAGAAAAAATATTTATCTATCTAATTTAATTGTAAGTATTGTAGTAGGATTAATTTTAGAATTTATATATTTAATAATAATAGCAATTGTTGCAATACCTGTATTTGGTAAAACTCAAATGGATTTTTCACAATTTGTTTTTGTTTTATTAGATATGGTAATGATTGTTGTATCATATTCATCAATTTTTAATTTTATAGCATTAACATGTTCTAATATAACAATATCAACAGTTAGTTCTCTATTACTTATTTTGATTATGTTTGTAGTTTCTTCATTATTATCACCAACTGCAAATAGTACAGAATATATACAAAAAAGTGTTGGAATAGATGAACAAGGAAACACAAAATATGAAATTGTACGAAATGAAGAATATCCAGGAAAATTAAAACAAACACTTTGTAGAACAATTGTTAATTTACTTCCTACAGGACAAGCAACTGAAATATCAGGAAATAAAGTAGAGGTAAGTGAAGATTATTTAAATAATATAAAAGTATTTCCTTTATATTCTTTAGGAGTAGTAATTGTTATAAGTCTTATAGGAATATATTTATTTAATATAAAAGAGCTAAAATAGGAGGTAAAACTGTGATTTGGTTTTATATAGTAATTGCTTTAATAGTTATTATAATAACTTTTATAATAATTAAATTATACTTAATGAAAAAATCAATTAAAGAAATAGTAAATTCATTAGATGAAATATTAAAATCAGATACAAACAGTTTACTAACTATTTCCTCAGGAGATAAAGATATAAAAAAATTAGCAAGTGAGTTAAATAAAGAACTTAAAACTTTAAGAAAAGAAAAATTACAATATGAAAATGGAAATCAAGAACTAAAAAGAACAATAACCAATATTTCACATGATATTAGAACTCCTCTTACTGCGATAATGGGATATATAGATTTAATTAAGGATGATAATGAAAGTGATAAGAAACAAGAATATGTAGAAATTATAGAAAGAAAAGCAAGTGAGTTAAAAACACTTACAGATGAATTGTTTGATTTTTCAAGAACAATGGATATTGGAAGTAGAGTAAAGAAAGAAGAATGTTGTATAAATGATATTTTAGAAGAAAGTTTAGTAAGTTTTTATAATATTTTTAAAGAAAAGAAAATTGTGCCCAAAGTTGAAATATGTAAAGAAAAAATTTATAAAAAAATAGATAAAAATACAATTACAAGAGTATTTGAAAATATTTTATCAAATGTTTGTAAATATAGTAGTGGAGATTTAAACGTAACACTTGATAATAATGGTATGATTACATTCTTAAATAATGCTCCTTCTTTAGATGAAACAACAGTTAAGAAAATATTTAATAGATATTATACTGTTGAAAATGCAAGAAAATCAACAGGAATAGGACTATCTATTGCTAAACAATTAATAGAATTAAATGAAGGCACGATAAATGCTAAGTATAAAAAAGGTAACCTAATTATAGAAATAGAATTATAATATAAATTAAATGAGAATAGTTATATTGATAATTATTCTCATTTGTGCTAATATAAATTTATAAAAAATGGTGGTTAATTTATGGAGGTAATATGAATAAAAATAGAGTAAGTATTGTTTTATGTGTTATAGGGATAATTTTTGCTATTATTTCTCTTGCATTAGCAATTTCTGGTGTAGATGTAAAAATTGTTTGTGCTGGTACATTTTTAACATTATGTTTTGTGCTATTAGGAATTGTTTTTAATAATAAAAATAATGAAAAAAGTTAATATTATGAAAGCAAGTAACTTTTGATAAGTTGCTTGCTTTTGGACTTTTTAGTAAATAAAATTTATTTGTAATATTAAGGGGAAGTGTAATGAGTGATAAAATAGCTGTAAAAATAGGTAAAAAAGAAGTAAGTATAGAGCTAAAAAGACCAGAACTTTTATATGGTATTGAAGGTATTTATTATGATGAAATTATAGAAGAAAAAGAAGCATATATAGGAATAATAAAAAAAGTAGTTCCAATTATATATTCAAATGAAAGAAGATTTTGTATTCCTGCACATATTCAAGAAGATTTTGAATATGCAAGAAAAAACAATTTAAAAATAACTGAGGTTATTGCACCATATTTTTATGGTGTTGGAGATGAGAAAGTAAGAGAGGATAAAATAACACAAAAAAGACATAGTGTAATCGAAATTATAAAACATAATAAAGAGGATAAATATTTATGTGTGGATTGTAAAGGAAGGATATGTAAGTCTTTCATATTGGGTGGAATAGAAGAAGGAGAGAGTTCGGAAGAAGCGGCTTTAAGAGAAGTAAGAGAAGAAACAGGCTATGCAGATGCTAAAATTACATATCATAGTCCATTTAGGCTTATTAATCATTTTTATGCAGGATATAAAGGAGTTAATAGATATGCAACATTAGATATATTGTTTGGTGAAATTAATTCAGATAAAAATATTGGTATTTCAGAAAATGAAAGTAATAAGCATGTTGTAAAATGGATACCAAAAGAAGAACTATCAGATTTTATATCAGTAAATAATAATAAGTTTGCATTAGATATTTTATTAAATGGAGAAAAAGCATACACAGGCGATGGTATTATGATAAATTCAGGAAAGTTTAATGGAATGAAATCAGAAAAAGCTAAAAAAGAGATTGAAAAAATTTTGAATGTTTAGCAAAAATTTATTTTTATATGATTGTTTTTAAATTTATTGAGTAATATAATTTTAAAAAACGAATAGGGAGAAAAAGAAAATTGATTAGATTATTTTATATTAAAAATAAATTAAAAAATAAAAAATTAATAAATGAAAATGATGATAAAATTTTTAATAAATATAAAGAAATATCAAAACTATCTAAACAAGATGTAATAACAAAATTGAATTCAAATGAAGAAAAAGGCCTTACATCAAAAGAAGCAAATGAAAGGCTAGAAAATGATGGAGAAAATATAGTAGTAAAAGAAAAGAAACATTCTTGGTTTTATTTTTTCCTAAATTCATTTAAAGATAAATTCATATTAATACTTGTAATACTTGCAATTATAAATGAACTAGTTTCAGATGATAGTATTGGAACAATAATAATTTTAGCAATAGGATTTGTAAGTGCTATGATAAAATTTGCTCAAAACTATTCTACATATAAATTTAATGAGTCTTTAAAAGATAAAATGTTTTCAACTGCAACTGTAGTAAGAGATGGAAAAGAAAAGACAGTTAGAGTAGAAAATGTAGTAAAAGGAGACATTATACA
>CALXCH010000011.1 GCA_944386735.1 uncultured Clostridia bacterium | reverse complement strand
GATAAAGATGAAAATTGTAAAATTATTGATGCTATATATCAAAAAAATAAAGATACTTATTATACTCAATTACATTTGCCTAGAACAGTATTAACTGCTGGTGAGTATATTGATATAATGAGTAGATTGTAAGAAAGAGGAAATGTTTATGAAAATTTTAGAATTTATTTTAAATAATAAAGATTATTTAGAAGATTTAATTACAAGAAGTACTTATCATTCAAATGCTATTGAAGGAAGTACACTTACCTATGCTGAAACTTATGCTATTCTTTATAACGACAATAGCTTTAAAATCGAAGGAAAAGAACCAAGGGAAATATATGAGGCTATAAACCATAAAAAAGCTTTAGAATTAGTTTTTAAGAATTTACAAAATAATGAAGAATTTGATGAAAGATTTATAAAAAAATTAAATGAAACTATAAATAGAGATATTAAAGATACAGAAGGTTATAGAACTGTACAAGTATTTATTCAAGGTAGTGAACATATTCCACCAGAACCTGAAAAAGTACCAAATTTAATGATGTATTATGTATATAACTATAATCATGATGAACAAGATATCTTTACTAAAATTGCTAAATATCATATTGATTTTGAGAAAATACATCCTTTTGAAGATGGAAATGGAAGAACAGGTAGATTACTTATAAATTATGAATTATTAAAAAATGACTTGCCACCTGTTGTTATTGCAAAAGAGGATAGAGTAAAATATTTTGAATTTTTAAGAAATAATGATACTAAAGGATTAGCTAAATGGCTAAAAGAATTATCTACTAGAGAAGAAGAAAGAATGGAGAAGTTTGGATACAAAAAAGGAGTATAGATATGAAATTCAAAGAAGTAGAAATTAAAAATTATAAAGGAATTGAACATACATCTTTTCAACTTTTGAATTCGCCAAAGAATAATGTATATACTTTAGTTGGAATTAACGAAAGTGGAAAAACGAGTATTTTAGAAGCAATTAATTCATTTGAATATAATGCAGAAAAAGGTTCAAATGCAATTAGTAATGTAATTAAACCAGATTTTAGTGAAATCATACCAATAAAGGATAAAGCTAACTTCAATGGTAATATAGAATTAATTATTACGCTAGAATTAGAAGAAAAAGATTATAGTTCTTTTATAACTTGGGCAAAAGAGAATTGTCAATTTATAATAACTAATAAAATTAACGAAATAAAAATTACGCAAAAATATACATATAAGGACTCAAAATACGAAGGAAAGAGTAATTTATGGGATTTAACAATCTTGGGGAAAAAAGTAGGGTCAAAATCTAAAAAGGAAAATAATATAGATAAAGAAAACTGGTTAAAGTGTGTAGATTATTTAAAAACCCTTATGCCAAATATTTTGTATTTTCCAACAGCTCTATTTGATTTACCAGATAAAATTTATTTGAACAAAGCAAAAGAAAATGAAAAAGAGTCTTTTTATAAAGCTGTTATACAAGACATTCTTGATTCGTTACAACAAGACATGAATATAAAGACGCATATTATTGATAGATTTTTAAGTAAAGATTCTAGTGATAAAGAGAATGTTAAACAATTAAGTTTGAAAATGGGAAGAAAAATATCTCAAGTAATACTGCAAGAATGGACAAAAGTTTTATCAAAAAAACACTATGAGGTAAGTGTTGATATAGATCAAGATTCTACAGGAGTATATTTACAGTTCATAATAGTTGATGAAGATGGGAATTTTAAATTAAGTGAACGTTCTTTAGGTTTTAGATGGTTTTTTGTATTTTTACTGTTAACACAATTTAGAGGATACAGAAAGAATGAAGATAAAGAAGTTATATTCCTTTTTGATGAACCAGCAGCTAATTTATCACAAAAAGCTCAAAGGCAATTGTTAAAAAGTTTAGAGAATATTAGTAAAAAATGTACAATAATTTATACAACACATAGTCAATATCTAATTAATCCAAATTGGTTAGAGAATGCATTTGTTGTTACAAATGAAGCTCTAATAAATGAAGAGCAAGATTTTTATAACCCCAAATATACTAACATAAAATTAGAAAAATATAGAAGTTTTGTTAATTCTAATCCTCAACAAGTTAGTTATTTTCAGCCTATATTAGATGTTTTGGAATATGTTCCAAGCGAATTAGAAATATGCAAATCAGGAATAATATTAGAAGGAAAAAATGATTATTATACATTAAATTATTTTTTTAAGGTAATATTAGAAGAGAAAGAATTACAACTTATTCCTGGAATGAATTGTACAAATGCAGATACTTTAATTTCGTTATATAGTGGTTGGGGAAAAGATTTTTGGGTTTTGTTAGATTCAGATGAGGCAGGAGAAGAAGGCAAAAAAAGATATAAAAAAATTTTTGGACCTTTGATAAATAATAGATTATATACTTTTTCAGATATAGATTTAAATTGGAAAAAGAAAAATATGGAAAGTATATTAAGCAATTCGGAAAAATTTAAAATACAACAGTATATCTTTCCAGATAGTAAAAAATATACAAAAAATATGTATAATAAAGCAGTTCAAGAACTTCTAATGACAAATCATAAAGTTGAGGTTAGTACCGAAGTAAAAGAAAATTTTATAAAAATATATAAATTCTTGAATAATTTAACTAAAAATACAAATTAACTGCATTCAAACTACATTCAAAAAATGTCGAAGTGCTAGAAAATAAGCAACTTTCAAAAGCAAATTCTCCTCACCTCGACCAGTTTAAAAAGCTTGAAGTTATATAATTTCAAGCTTTTATAAATTTTATTAGATAAATGAATAATATATATTGTAAATAATATTATTTATATTGCTTTCACAAGAGCTAAACCCGAGTAAAAGGAGAGCATCGCAAAAGGTTATTCATACTTTTGAATGTTAAATGTAAAACACAACTAATACATATAAAAAAATTTTGATAGATATCTTTATGGCAAATATGCTCTGTTAATCTATTTTAACGGCTACAATTCACTCGTAATCTAGGATTAAGGGAACTTTGTTTTTTGTGGATTTTAATTAATTTCAATATATTTTAAATATGACTTTTATATACATTTTACACATAATATGTATATAGAAGTCAATTTAGTTTTTCTTGAATTTCATAATCTTTTATAATAATATCTTCAGGATTTCCGCTATCAATAAAGCAAGCCCCACATTTACATTTCTTAAAATCATGAACACTTAAAAATTAAATAATATCATTACATTTTAGACATTTGATTTTCATAGTAACATCTAAATTTATTTTTCATTATATTTAACAAGTTTGATTGCACTTTCTAATGTTTCTGTACAACAAAGTTTCCCATGAATATCAACATAAATTAAATCATTTATCTTCGTTAATTTCCTTGTAGCATTTATATCTTTTGATTGGATTATTTCCTCTTTAAACTTACATGAATCTGTTAAAGTTCTAACATCATAACATTCCCTTCGTGATTTAAATATTATGTATTTTACAGTATTATTTTTAGAAAGTTTTATTGCCTTCTTATAGGGCATTTCCTTATCAAGTACTAAATAACAGTCTTTGCATTTTTCTATTTTATCCAAAATTATTTCTATTGCTTCTACTTCAGCAATTGCATGTTTTATATAAACATCCCAAAATTCATCTGCTAATTTTAATGCATGAAAAAAAGCCGCATCTTCAGATATATTTTCATTCCATTCGGGATTACATAAAGTTATAAAATCCGGAGATATTTTATTTTCCAAATAGTTAGTTTGCATATTATCTGTTGCATCAATATATTGTATTAATTCTTTATCTATATATTCAAAAGTTTTATCTACATTTTTAACATTTAATCTTTCTAAATATTTCTTACCAAATTTTTGCCACAATAAACCTATTGAAGAATAATAAATTCCGTTTTTCCTTTTACCATTTCTATTTTTTTGATGGTGGTCAAATTTTCCGAAATCCGATATCATAAACTATTTTATTTTCCACATTTTCATTTTTTATAATAGGTATTCTCAATAAAACAACTTTTTCAAAAATATTACTTAAAAATATAGTTGAAATAACATCATCAACGTGAAATTTACCTGAATGTGTTATACAATTAGCTTTATCTATATTGTTAGTTAAGCTAATATTTTTATATTTACTTAAACCCATATTTTTCCCTCCATACTACTTATACAGTTGTATTAAGATTTTAGCAAGTTAAAAAATATTTATGATTTAAATTTCTATTATTTTATCAAATTTATCACATAAATGGATAATGTAATCATATTTTTTTAGATTTTGTTTCCAAATATCATTAATGCTTTCAATTCCATAATATATCCCAAGTAATCCACCAGTGCAAGCAGTAACAGTATCTGTATCTTCTCCTAGATTTACAGCTTTTAAAATCGTAGTGTTATAATCAGCAGAATTAAAAAATAACCACATCGTAGCTTCTAATGTACTTACAACATAACCACTAGAAGAAATACTATTTTCATTAATATTTTGTATATTATCGCATAAAATTCTAGTGTATCTATTTATAGTTTCATTACTAAACATACTATAATCCAATTTTTGTATGTTTTTATATGCTTCAAATTTATCTTTTCCAACTAGCAATTCTAGAGCAAATCGTACATATATGTAACAACCCAATATACTAACTTCATGAGCATGTGTTATAGAAGAAACTTGTTTTACAAGAGTATATATTTCTTGTTCATCAGTAATGTTTTTATAATAAATATAATAGGCGATAGGTAATATTCTCATAAGAGAGCCGTTACCATTACTATATTCGTTAGTTTCACCACAGTTACTTGCATTATCTAAATTTAGTTCAAACTTTGCAAGAGATTGTAAAGTGGTTCTTCCAATATCAAAGACTTCACCGGTTGCTGTATAATTACAATTCCTAAACCAATCTAAGAACTTATTGGCCATATCATTTGGATTTATAGCTTTTGTATCTATAATACTATCAATAGTTGCAAGTGTCATAGAAGTATCATCTGACCAAGTTCCAGCAGGTACATTATATGTTCCGTATCCTATCATATCTGTTATTGGATTTAAGTTTAATTCTTCTCTTGTCCTAAATTCTGCAGGTACTCCTAAAGCGTCGCCAATAGCAAAACCTATAATTCCATTGCATGATTTTCTATTTTTTATAATAGCATTATTACATAGTCTAATAGTGCTTTCATCTAATTTTCCATCATAAAATTTATCTAATACTTTCTTAAATACAGTCTCTTTTGAGGTAGTTAAGTAAAATAATGTCATAGAAGAACATAGTTTTAAATTATCTGGATAGCCCATAATATCTAAAATATTATTTGACCTTAACTTCAGTAGTTCATTACATATGTCGATTAAATTATTGTATAAGTATTCATTGTCTAAATATGCTTTAGCTTCATCAATACTTTGTATTGAATAATACTTTGCTATTTCACTTTGACCTAATCCTTTTATTTGTGGAAATATGTACCAAATCCAATGAGTTTGTTTTCTTCCTTCCCTTATTTCAAAAAAAGCTGTATTATAATCTCTTTTTTGTGCTTTAATAAATCTATCTAAATCAAAGTTTCCCATATATACCATCCTTTAATTTTTTATTTTTAACTAAATATCACTAAATTTTATACCTCTATTATACATGTCTAATGCAACCTTACAATCTGTTATTTCATAAAGTAAAGGTCCGTGATAATAACCGTCTTTACTTTTGATTCTTAACCTTTCTTCTAGTTCTTGAAGTTTTTCTAAAACCTGTTCTTTGGTATTTAATAAAGATATATCTATATCAGATTCAAGTTCAAAATATGTTTTATAAAATTCTTTTGGATAATGAACTTTAAACCATGCTATCATAAAGCTATTCATCACATAATCTGTAGAATGAGCTTTAGGGAATAGATATGATATTTTTTCACAAGAGGAAATAAACCAATCAGGAACATTATAATCTTTCATAATTTCTTTATATTTTTCCCAATTAGGCTCTTTATTTTTTCTTACTTTACCTTTACGAACACTTTCCATTATATAAAATGCTATCTTACGTTCAATGCCCTTAGAGATTAAATAATTCATAATATCATCACGAAAAGCAATTGCATCCTTTAATGTAATAACACCTGATTTTATTAAATCTTGTACATTTCCAATCCATACATTAGTACCATGTGAAAGTCCGCTTATTTTAACCAGATCTTCGAAATTAGAAGGTTTTGTTTCTTTAATAATATTTCTTACAAAATCAGATTCAAATTCAGGAATAGCTAAAGTATCTGCTGAGCAAATCATTTTTAGAGTTTTCTTATCATCTAAAGAAATAGTTTTTAAGTCTACATTAGTTAATTCTTGTAATCTATGTAGTATATTAGGAACATCATGTTCTAATATATCTAGCTTTAATAAAGTATAATATAGTGCTAGATAATCAAAATGTGTTGTAATTATATTAGATTTTGAATCATTTGCTAGATGTTGTATTGGGCAAAAATCGTATATTTCTTTTTCTTTCGGTATAATAATAAGCCCTCCTGGATGTTTTCCGGTTGTTCTTTTTACTCCTAATAAACCTTGTGCTAGTTTTTTTATTTTGCTATCTCCAACTTCTATTTTTCTTTCTTTAAAATAGTTTTTAACATAAAAATATGCTACATTTTCCGCCATCGTTCCTATAGTTCCTGGATTATATACTCTATCTTTACCAAATATATCTTCTACGTATTTTTGGATTTTTAATTGATATCCTCTTGCAAAATTTAAATCAATATCAGGTTCTCTATTTCCATCAATTCCTGCAAAAACTTCAAATGGTATGTTGTGCTTTATAGGATCTATCTTAGTTATACCTAGACAATATGCTACAAGAGAAGAACCAACTGAACCTCTATTTCCAACGATATAACCATCTTCATTTGATTTTTTTACAAGTTTTTCAGTTATTAAATATATAGTAGAAAAATCATATTCTATTATTGAACTTAATTCTTTATCTAATCTTTCTTGAACTCTTACGGGTAGAGGGGTTCCAAATAGTTTATATGCTCCTTCATATGCTAATTTCTTAATTTTAACTTCACTTTTTTGCAAATGAGGATAGTATTTGCCCTTTGGTATAGGTATTATTTTATCACACATATTAGCAATTTTATTTGTATTTGTTACAACTATTTCATACGCTTTTTCTTTTCCTAAATAGCTAAATTCTTCTAGCATTTCTTCAGTTGTTCTAAAATACAAAGGTGGCTGATTTTCACCCTCTAGATATCCTTGTGATGTTTGTAAGATTCGTCTATATATTTCATCTTTTTTATTTAAAAAATGAACATCACCTGTTGCAATTACTGTTTTTTTAATTTTTTCTCCTAGAGCTACTATTTTTCTATTTATATTTCTTAAAGCCTCTTTATCTTTTACAGATTCATTTCTTATTAGAAAAGCATTATTTTCAATTGGTTGAATTTCCAAATAATCATAAAATTTTGCAATTTTTTCTATTTCCTCAGTTGTTTTTCTAGATAAAATTGCTTGATATAATTCTCCTTTTTCACAGCTACTTCCTAAAAGTAATCCTTTTCTATATTTTTCGAGTAAACTTTTTAAAATACAAGGTTTCTTATAAAAATAATCTAAATGTGAAATGGAAACTATTTTATATAAATTCTTAAGCCCAGTTTTATTTTTTACTAAAATAGTTATATGATAAGTTTTTTCGTTTATATTGTTGCTGGGTAAGAGATATCCTTCCATACCGTATATTACTTTAAAATTACTATCATTATTTCTTTCTAAATAATCTTGTACTTTGGGAAAAGCTTGCACATTTCCATGATCTGTTATTGCCAAAGCTATCATACCACATTCTTTTGCTTTCTTTATATAATCTTCACAAGATGTTATTCCATCCATTTGACTCATTTTTGTATGTATATGTAATTCAACTCTTTCCATGTTTATTGCTCCTTTTCATTTAATCTTTTATAATCTGGCATAACTAAATTTTCATCTAGTTTCCTATATTTTGGAAACCAACTAGGGGAGTAGAAATTAGAATTATAATTCTGCCAATTCCATACCCACAATCCAGTTTGCCAATTAGTTTCTGGTTTAGGTAGATATTTTGAGTTATTTAATTTACTTAGAAAATTTACTAAAATATCTAATTCTTCTTGTGTTAACTTTCTTGGAATAGGGTAGAGGTATTCAGGTTTTTCAAACAATATGCAAAATTCTTCTCCTGTTTTTAATTTATAAATAAAATGTGGCGTTTTTCCCTGATCCAATTTAGTAAAACACCTTCCACCATTTAATTCTTTCTCAGTTCCAAAGACTGTAATATCTATATATTCTTGGAAATTTCTATAATATGGTTTATATAAGTTTTTTGGAGTTTTTTCATCATTATATTTATTCCATAGTTCTACAATAAGCTCCCAATTAGTCATGTCCTCTTTTATATCTTTGATTTCAACTGGGAAATATCTATATTTTTCATCTGATGTTTCAAAAGCACCAGGTTCTTTCCTTTTTATTTTATTTAGCTCTCGAAAAAAACACTTATTTAGCTTATAAACCATTTTATTTGTTTTCTTAATACTCTCAATACTAACTACACTATTTAAAAATTCTTCTAAATCTGTTCTATCTTCTAATTCAATGTTTCTAGGATCATCTATAAATTCAGCTGATAATAAACTAAATGATACAGATAATTTTTTAGAGATATAGTTAAAATGTGGTATGTTATATCCTTTACAATTTACGCATACTGTTATTAATGCTTTCTTTTTTGTTTTACCAACTATAATAAAATTACTCATATTTTCCTCCTATTCTTAAATTTCCTAAAAAGGATTAGCATTTATTATATAATAAATATTTCCATAAAAAATAAGACTGGTCATATATTGTAGGTGTATTAAATTTTTTCTAGATTAGTAAAGACGTAGATGGTTTTAAAAAATATAGAATTTACACATTGCAAAGGTTCAAATTAATGTGAAAAATTGAATAAAAAATATGAAGTATTAGGAATTAAATAGAAAAATAAGCCTACCTAATAAAAAAACTAAGCACTAATTTAAAATTAATGCCTAAAACGAAAATCTTGATTTTCGTTTTGTTCTTATATTTACATGATAACATTTTAGTTATAACATGCTAATACTTTTTTATGTATTTTGCTTATCAATATAATATTATTTTCTTTGATTGTTATTTTTATAACATATAGCAAGTAGGAAAAAAGCAGATATTTCTTATATATTATATTTATAATATATTGTTGTGATAAAAATCTAAAATTCTTTGATAGATAAAAAATAAACCACTCTACTTTACGTAGAAATGGTTTGTTATATTAGCAAAATTTCTGTTTTAGTTTACTAAAACTTACTTTACTTTTCCTAATATCTTTTGGTTATAATGTATTTTTTGAGCTATATTTTATAATGATAATATCTTTGAAGTTTTAGCTAATTTATATATTATTCTACTTGTTCACTAGTAGTATTATTTGATGTAGTAGATTCTGATTGTGAAGAAGAATTTGTAGCATTTGATACTACAGAATCTGACTGTAAAGAAGAATTTATATTAGAAGGTGTTGTTATATTTGGAAAATAAGAATTTATATCTAATATAGGATCTCTATAAGTACTATAATCATATATAGTACTATTATTTCTTCTGTTGTCTAAATTAAATTTTACAGTAAAAGTAGTAATGCAAAAAGCAATAGCTAAAACAGCGCATACCTTTTTACAATTTGGATTAAATAATGAAATAATTGATATAACTAACCCTATTATATCTAAGACCGTAGCAAAATTAATTACAGTAGTGTTAAGCGGTGGTGTAGTTATCATTATAAAAAAGCTTAATACTGCAAAAACCAAGGAAATTACTGGAAGCTTACTAATTGCTTCACGCATGAAAAAACCCCCTTTTATCTTTTGTTATTGGTTTAATATATAAGATTCAATATATATTTTCTTATCATATATCAATAATACTAAAACTGCCCAAAATTGTCAATAAAGAAAAAATTTTTTGAATAAAGTAACACGGGAATTATTTTAATTATACTAATAAAAAATAGAACTAGATTTACTTATTTAGAAGAAATCTAGTTCAATAAACAAAAAATAAACATATAAATATATGATTTATTCTAAAAGCATTGTAGCAAAAAAAATCCTAGAAGTCAATAAAAATAACAAAAAATTATAAATCATAGGTATCTAAATCTTTAAATGCCGGATCATATAGATTTTTACCATCAAAATTAAATCTAGAACCATGACAAGGACAATCCCAAGTTTTATCAATATCATTCCATGAGAGAAGACAACCAAGATGAGTACAAATAGGCTTTACAGCGTAAATTTTATCATTTTCATCTTTGTAAATTCCAACCTTTTGACCATTAACTTCAATAATACTACCCGAATTACTTGCTATTTCATCAAAGGATGTTTGAGGTCTTTTTAGTTTATCAAGTAGGAGAGAGTTTGTAGATTGAACAAGCATGTTCTTAAACTCATCATGATTTTTAATAGGCTTTAGACGAGTAGCTTTAAATAAATAGGAGTATTTATTATAATTTCCACAAATTTTATCTACAATAATATTGCTAGCAACATTAGATAAAGTCATACCCCATTTTTTAAAACCTGTTCCAACAAACATGTTTGGCATAGCTGTAGAAAAAGAACCTATATAAGGTAGTTTATCTAAAGAAATACAATCTCTAGTGTCCCATCTAAATAGGATATCTGAATCGGGATAATATTTTTTAGCGACCTCTTCTAGTTTGCCATAAGTATCTTTGTAAGAGCTAGGATGACCTGTTTTATGGTCCATACCGCCAATTAAAAGAACCTCTTTATTTCCGTATGAAGCGGTCCTAAAAGAAAGTGTAGGAGAAGTAGCTGATATATACATTCCATTAGCTAAAGTTCTTTTAGGGTCTATTGCAATTAAATAAGAAGTTGATTGGTACATTTTTGTGAAGTAAAAGCCAGGAAAATTAATAAAAGGATAATGGGTAGCAATAATAACAAATTTAGATTTTATTTGGTGTCCATTTGCATATGTTATATAATCACTATTATCCATTTTAACATCTACGGCGGTAGTATTTATATAGATTTCTCCATTTCTTTTTATAATACATTTGCAAAGACCTGCTAAATATTTTACTGGATGAAAGTCTGCTTGGTTTTTAAAACAAATAGCTGACACAATATTAAAAGGAAGGCCGGTTTTTGTAACTAATTCACAATTATAACCTAAGTCTGTTATAGCTTTATATTCTTTTTTTATAATAGGAAGTTCCTCTTTATTAGTTGTATAAACAAAAGCATTTTGGTATTTAAAATCACAATTAATATTTTCTTCATCTATAATATTTTTAATATTTTGAATCGCTTCTTCATTTGCGTATAAATAATCTCTAGCAAATTTATGTCCATAAGAATTAGTCAAATAATCATAAAAAAGACCATGTTGGCTAGTAATTTTTCCAGTAGTGTGACCAGTAGCCTTAGAGCTAATTTCATCTTTTTCTAAAATAGTTACTTTATATCCTAATTTAGTTAAATAATAACCACAGGTAAGCCCAAAGATACCAGCTCCTATTATACATACGTCTGTAGAAATATCTTCATTAATATTACTTTTAAAATCAATATCTTCGAAAATTTCATTTTGAGATAACCATAAAGAACTCATTAAATCCACCTCTTTTATGTAGTATTATCAAAAAATCAAAAAATTATTGACGAAATAAGAAAAAAAGTTTAGACTATATGGGGTAATAAAAAATGGAGAGAGTCTTGGTGGAAAAAGAAAAAAGAAAAGTATCAATAGATGCATTAAAATGTATAGGAATGTTATTAATTATATTAGCACATTGTGGTGCGCCAACTTTTTTAGATCAAATTAGAAACTTTGATGTTGTTTTATTAGTAATACTTTCAGGAATACTGGCAGTAAAGTCTTATGCAAGAAGTGAAAGTTGGTTTAAATATATAGGAAAGAGAATAATTAGATTATTAGTCCCTACATATATATTTTTAACAGTTTTATTTATATTAGAAAGAATTGTTAATGTATTTAAACCTATATTTCCTTTAGAGCCAGAATTAATAATAACAAGCTACAATTTAACTAGTGGAATAGGATATGTTTGGATAATAAGAATATATTTGCTAAGTGCAATTGCAGTTCCTATATTGATGAATATAAAAAAATATAAAAAAACTATAATTGCAATTTTATTTATAGTTTATGAAGTCTTGTTCTATACAATAGGAAATGTAAATGGAATACTAGAACATATAGTATATTATTTAATTCCATACGGGCTATTATGTGTATATATAGGAATGAGATTAAATGATTGGGATAATAAAAAGATCTTAAAGGTAAGTGGAGTATGCTTATTAATTTTTGTGGTTATATTTACAGTATTGTATTTTACTAAAAACCAAATTACTAAAATAAGTGACTATAAATATCCACCAAGATTGTATTACTTAAGTTATGGAATAGGTATATCATTACTTTTATATTACTTATTTGAAAGAAAAAATATACTAAATGTAAAAGAAAAATTAAATAAAAAAATAATATTATTTATAGGTAGACACACAATGTGGATATATTTATGGCAAATATTTTATTTAAATACATTTGCTGTAATAAAATTACAGGTAACATGGTATGAAAAATTTATTTACCTTGCAACGGCATCAATACTAACTACATATATTCAAAGTAGAATTGTACAAAAATTAAATATAAAAAATAAAACTATTAGAGCTATATTTGATAGTTAGAAAATAAAACATAGCTGTTTTTTTGCCCCGTCCCAAAAAACAGTATTAAGAAAAATAAGAAGAATAAAAAAATAAGTAAGAAAAATTTAAAAATAGTTAAAGAATAAATAATAAAAATTATGGAAAAATATTAATTATAGTGATATACTAATGAAGAAATCAAATAATGAAAATAGGGAGGCTAAACTATGGAAGAAGATTTAAAGAAAAAATTATTTAGAAACAAGACTACAGGATGGGAAAATGCAAGCGAAAAAGAAAAGGAAGAAATAAATGAAGTATCTAAAAGTTACATGGACTTTTTAAATAAAGCTAAAACAGAAAGAGAGTTTATAAAATGTGCAAAAGAATTAGCAGACTCTAACGGATATAAGGATATCATGACTTTTGAAACATTAAAACCAGGTGACAAAATTTATTTTGTTAATAGAAAAAAGAGTATGTATCTTGCAATAATAGGAGAAAATGGAATTGAAAATGGACTACATATTATAGGTTCACATGTGGATTCTCCAAGGTTAGATTTAAAACCAAATCCTTTATTTGAAGAAGGTGGATTAGCATATTTTAAAACACATTATTATGGTGGAATAAAGAAATACCAATGGACTACAATTCCACTTAGCATGCATGGTGTAATTGTTAAAACAAATGGTGAAACTGTTGAAATAAATATTGGTGAAAATGAAGATGACCCAATATTTACAATTACGGATTTGTTACCACATTTAGCTCAAGAGCAAATGGAGAAAAAGTTAAAAAACGGAATAGACGGAGAAAATTTGAGCCTTTTAATTGGAAGTATTCCTTTTAAAAATGGAGATAAGAAAGTTCCAGAAGGTGTGAAACTAAATATTTTAAATATTTTAAACCAAAAATATGGAATAACAGAAGAAGATTTAACAAGTGCAGAAATAGAATTAGTTCCAGCATTTAGAGCAAGGACAATGGGATTAGACGGAAGTATGGTTGCAGCTTATGGACAAGATGATAAGGTATGTGCATATACTTCACTTCATGCAATGATGGAGCTAGAAAATGTTAAAAATACTGCTGTATGTATTTTATCAGATAAAGAGGAAATAGGAAGTATTGGTAATACTGGTATGGAATCACACATGTTTGATTTCTTTATATCAGAAATATTAAATAAATTAGGAGTAAATAGACCAAATTTATTAGATAGAGTATTTTGCTCATCTAAAATGTTATCATCAGATGTTGATGCAGGTTTTGACCCACTATATGCTTCAGTATCAGATACAACAAATGCAGGATATATTGGTAGAGGAATAAGCTTAAATAAATATACAGGTTCTAGAGGAAAATCAGGAGCTTCTGATGCAAATGCAGAATATGTTGCGTGGGTAAGAAATGTATTAGAAAAAAATAACATTAGATATCAAGTTGCAGAATTGGGAAAAGTAGACATAGGAGGAGGCGGAACAATAGCCTATATTATTGCTAATAAAGGTGCAGATGTAATAGACTGCGGTGTTCCAGTTCTTTCAATGCATGCTCCTTATGAAGTAACAAGTAAGTTTGATGTTTATTCAGCTTATAAAACTTATAAAGCTTTCTGGCAAGAACAATAAAATATAATGAAAATTAACTAAACAATAAAGAATAAGATATAAAAGAAAAGCTAAAATAAAAATTAAAAAATTTAAAATTGATAAATTCAAAAGTAAATAACGCATGGGAAACCATGCGTTATTCAAAATAAAAGAAAAATTAAATTAAAAATTTATTTAAAATTCTTTAATAAATCAATGATTGAAGAAACAAATTCTTTTTCTTCATCAGATAACTCTGTAATTTTTTCATATAATGCCATATCCTTTTTTACATTTGGATGTGTCATAAATTTTCCATATAAAGTATCTGGTGGAACTCCTAAGATGTTCATATATTGTATCAAGTTTTGAGTTTTTACACCATTATTTCCATTTTCAATTCTAGATATATATTTTAAAGAAATTCCCAATTGTTCAGCTAAGTCTTCTTGTGTAATTTTAGCTTTTTTACGGTAAGTTCTTAATACTTTACCGAAATGTTTGTCTATATCAGATTTTGTAATAGAATCCATAGTTAATACCTCCGACCCTAGAAATGTTAATATTAGTATAACAAGCAGACTTTAAATATTGAACACATTAATAATAGGAATAAAATCATATGGAAAAAATTGCTAAAAACAAATAAAAACACTTGAAATTATGTATCACATGTGATAGTATCTTTTTAATTAAGGTGCACTATTAGTTATACCCAATAAACAAAAGAAATATGAGTTAATATACAAAAAAGAAAAGAAGGTAATGAAAAATGGTAAAAGATGAAGATTATATTGACTTTTTAAAACTAATAGTTTCTTGTATTAGTCATGGAGATTATTTTTCAGCAAAGGAATTATCTAATTTAGAGTTAGAAAAGATGAGGCAAAAAATAAAGAAAGACAAAGAATGAGAGTATAAATAATAAAAAATGGATTTTAATATTTTTGCTAGATTTGACATGTTATGTAAAAAGGACTATAATTTTAAAGCATCGTTAGACACGATTTTAGGAGGGTGTCAAATGCTAAGTGTAGAAAAAGCAAGGAGAAAGACCGATAAGGCACGGAAAGCATACTTGAAGAAAGAGTGGAAGAAACTGAGTAAAAAGCTTAAAAAAACTACCGCTAAAGGGAAAAGGTATAGCTTTAGTGTAAAAGAGCTTTCTCCTGAAGCGAGCACAAGACTTAAGGCTAAAGGGTATACAATTACTAAAGATGGAAATAACCATGATATTGTTAGTTGGGAGTACTCTTTGTCTAAGAAGTAGTATGCTTTGACACATTCCCATAGCTTTATATGGGAAAATGAAGTAGTATGTTTTTGTTATTTGAAAACATACTACTTTTAAAAAACAAAAATTATTGAAAAACAATAAAAAAATATTGACAAATGATAAAATGTGGTTTATACTTATGGAAAATTAAGGAGGGATAATATGGGAGCAATTTTAGTGATAAGTGTAATCCTAGCAATATTACAGTCAATACTGTTTTGGAATAAAGATACTGGAATCTCAGTACTTATATTTACTACTGCTTGTGTATTATATTTGATTTATATATTAAATAAAAATAAGAAAATAGTTAATAAGAAAGCGTTAATACTTCTAATACCAATTATTCTATTAAGTAGTACATATTTTATATTTAATAATATGCTATTTAAAATATTAAATGTAGTTGTAATTGTAGCTTTAGGAATTGCAATGTGTGTATATTTATGCAAGCCAAAGCTTAAATGCCCAGACTTTTTAAAGAAAGTAGGATGTGTAATTGGCGGAATGTTTGAATCCGTAAGTGATGTAATAGATTGTTTAAAAATTCCAGAGAAAAAAAGAGATCATGAATCTTTAGAAAAATTAAAGAAAATAGGAAAGGCACTTTTAATTACAATACCAATTATATTAGTTGTTTTATTACTATTAATGTCAGCAGACCAAGTGTTTGAAAATTTATTTGATAAAATATTTATAAATTTAGGTGATATATTATCTATAAATGGAATTATAAAACTTCTATCAAGACTTGCTGTAATATTAATAACATTTTTACTTTGTGGTGGTTTTATTATAAATTTAGTAGAGGATAATACTTTGTTTACAAAAGAAGATGAAGATATAAAAGTATCAGTTAAACTTGAAAACCTAACAATAAACATGATTCTTACAGTATTAAATATTATTTATTTAATATTTAGTATTATACAGATAACAAACTTATTTATGCATACAAGTAATAATCCAAACTTCGACTACTCAAGTTATGCAAGACAAGGATTTTTCCAATTAATGTTTGTTTCATTTATTAATTTTATAATACTAATAGTTGCAAATGTAAATAAAGCAGAAAAAACAAAAAGTCAAAAAGTATATAATAAAATAATGAGCTTGTTAATTGTAGTGTTTACAATTATAATTATAATATCAGCTATTTTTAGAATGAATTTATACCAAGAAGCATACGGATATACATATTTAAGGATATTTGTAGACTTTATTCTAATAACAGAAGGCTTAATTTCAATACCAATTATTATATCTTTATTAGGAAAGAAAATAGATTTATTAAAAACAAGTATTATAATTACAAGTTTTATGTATGTTTTATTAAATTTTATGAATATAGATAATTTTATAGCAGAGAAAAATATAGATAGATATTTTAACAATCCAGAGAATAGTAACTTTGATGTAAGTTACTTGTGTAAATTAGGAACAGATGCAACAGCACAGATGACAAGATTATTAAATGTAAAAGATGAAAATATAGTAAGAAGAACGCAAAACTATTTATATAATCAAAAACAAAATATAGAATTAAATAAAATGGATTGGCAAGAGTATAATATATCTAAAAAACAAGCGGAAGAAATACTAGAAAAACAAAATATAGAAATAAATTACTATTATGAATAAGGAGAAAAATGATGAAAATATTAGGAAAGAAAAGTTTATCAACAGTAATTAAGATATTTTTGTGGATATTATTAACGATATGTCTAATCGTAGTAATTTTAGGCGGAATAATTGTAATAAAAGATTTTAGCTTTTTTAATACTTCAAATACGTTAAGAAGTTTAATAATATTATATTTATCAAGCTGGCCTGCAGCTGTTTTAATAATACAGTTTATAGGGATATTTAGAAGCTTAGAAAATAATGATGTGTTTGATAAAGAAAATTTAAAAAGACTTAGAATAAGTTATGTATCTTCAATTGTAATGGGTATCATGTATTTAATAAATAGTATATTGTTATTCTTTAGCTCTGAAGATGAAAATTGGGTAATTATATATATGTTACTTACATATATAATTACTTTGGTATTTTTAATCTTTGGGGTAGGATTAATTGTATTATCAGAGATTTATAAAAAGGCAATAAAATATAAAGAAGAAAATGACTTAACTATATAAAGGAGGGAAACTATGGCTATTATTGTTAATTTAGATGTGATGCTAGCAAAAAGAAAAATGAGTTCACAAGAGCTTTCTGAAAAAATAGGTATAACTCCTGCTAATTTATCTATATTAAAGACAAATAAGGGTAAAGCTATTAGATTTTCCACTTTAGATGCAATTTGCAAAGAATTAGATTGTACGCCAGGAGATATATTAGAATATAGAAAAGAGTAAAAGAAGGAAAGCAAAGAGTTAGGAGGAAATTAAAAGAAGAGATGGAAGAAACAAATAATATTTTTGAGGCTTATAAAGATTTAGAAGAAGTAAAAAATTATATATTTAATAATGTAAATGAGGAAGATATAGAATTACAAGAAGCAGATATTAGTAAATGTATTTTTAAGAACTGTAAAATAATAAATTCTAATTTTGAGAACTCAAGTTTTAGTGATGTAGAATTCCAAAATTGTGATTTCTCTAATAGTAAATTTACAGGTAGTAATTTTGTAAGAGCAAGATTTAAAAACTGTAAATTAATCGGATGTGATTTTACGGAAAGCAGCTTATATGATATAAAAATAGAAGAAAGTAATTTAAAATATATTAATTTAAATTTGTCAGTTTTAAAAAATGTCAAAATAAATAAAAGTAACTTACAAAATAGTAGTATAAGTGAAAGTAAGTTCAAAAATGTTAGTTTTAAAGAGGATGACTTCATAAACAGTCAATTATTTAAGACAAAGTTAAAAGGTATAGACTTTAGAACTTGCAATATAGAAGGAATAATAGTAGGCTTAGAAGATATTAAAGGAATGATAGTAAATGAAATGCAAGCACTAGGGTTATCTAAATTATTGGGAATAATTATAAAATAGAAGAAAAAATGGCAAATAATAAATGTAAATTATTATATAAAAAATGTTATATAATAATAAGATTAAAGAAATAGGAGGAATAAAAACAAATGATAAGAAAATTTAAAGAGGAAGACACAGTAAAAGTTATGACAATATGGACTAAAGGAAATTTTGAAGCACATAGTTTTATAGATAAAGATTATTGGTTATTGAACTTTAATAAAATAAAAGATGAGTATTTAAAGAAAGCAGAAACATATGTATATGTAGATAATGATGAAATAAAAGGATTTATTAGTTTATTAGATAATGGTTTTATAGGAGCTCTCTTTGTTAGAAAAGAGTATAGAAGACAAGGAATAGGAAGAAAACTAATTAATTTTGTAAAAGATAAATATGATAAATTAGAACTAAATGTTTATGAAAAAAATGTAGGAGCCATGCTTTTCTATGCATCACTAGGGTTTGTAAATAAAAAAATACAAATAGATGAGAATACAAATGAAAAAGAATATGTAATGGAGTGGAAAAAATAATGTGTCGCATTAGGGACGTTTCCTTTGAGCACAAAATGTCGCAAAGGAAACGTCCCCAATGCGACATTAAATAGAATTAGCTTCTTCTTGCGTTATATATCCATATTCAACCATTTTTTCTAATACATGTTCTTGTCTTTTTCTAGCTAAGTCTGGATTAACTGTTGGAGCATATACAGACGGTGCATTAGGAACACCTGCTAGCATAGTTGCTTCATCTAAATTTAAATCTTTTGGTTCTTTGTTATAATATCCCATACTTGCTTCATATATACCATAATAGCCTTCTCCAAAATAACAAGTATTAACATATAATGCTAGAATTTCGTCTTTAGAATAATTTTTTTCTATATCGAATGCTGCAACAATTTCACCAAGTTTTCTAGATGCAGTTTCTTCTTGAGATAAAACAACATTTTTGGCAAGCTGCTGAGTTATTGTACTTCCGCCTTCTCTAAGCTCTCCATTACTTATATTTACCCATATGGCCCTTCCTATTGCTATTAAATCAATTGGACCATGTTCATAAAATCTATGGTCTTCTACTGCAACAACAGCATTTAAGTAGTTCTTAGGAAGTTCACTAAATGGAACAAAGTTATCACTGCTTTCTATTTCCTGTATTCTAGTAATTAAAGGTTTTTCTTCTAATGCTTTTGAATATGTGCTATAACCAATTATAAAACAAATAGTACCTGCAAGGATTATCAAAACAAGTAATATTATTAATATCTTTCTAAATAATTTCATGTGTAATCACCTTCTTTTGTGATATTATATAATTTATAATATACTAATCTATTGATTATTATATTATACAATAAAAGAACAAGTAAGGAAATACTATTAACAAAAAATTAATAATAAAACAATAAATAAAAATTATAAATAGAATTATAAAAAAAATATAAATAAAAATCACAAATTCATGTGCTTTTGAATAATATATTAACAAAAAAGGAGGGACAGTATGAAAGTATTATTTACAAAGATGCATGGTCTTGGAAATGATTATATTTTTATAGATAGGATTAAAAATAAATATCCATTACTTTTAGATGAAAACTTACCAAAGGTCGCACGTTATCTTAGTAAGGAGCATTTTGGAGTAGGCTCAGATGGCATTATTCTAATAGATAGTAGTAATAAAGCTGATTTTAAAATGAGGATTTTTAATAAAGATGGCTCAGAAGCGGAAATGTGTGGTAATGGTATTAGATGTTTTGCAAAATACATATATGATAATAAAATGACTGTTAAAGATAAAATAAGTATAGAAACATTAGCAGGAATAAAAGAGGTAGAGATTATTAAAGGAAAAGATAAAAATAATATTATAGAAGAATATAAAGTAAATATGGGAAGCCCTAAGCTAGAAGGAAGCTTAAGATTAACTATTTTAAATCAACCTTTTATAATAAATAAAGTATCTATGGGAAATCCACATGCAGTTATTTTTGTAAGAGATGTAGATAGGGTAAATATTGAAAGGTATGGTTCTTTAATAGAAACTAATTATAATTTTCCAAATAGAACTAACGTTGAGTTTGTACAAATATTAGATAGAAATTTAATAAAGGTTAGAGTATGGGAAAGAGGTTCTAAAGAAACTTATGCTTGTGGTACTGGTAGTTGTGCAGCAGTTGTAGTAGGTTACAATAGAAAATTATTAGATAGAAAAGTTAAGGTATTATTAAGAGGCGGAGACTTATATATAACTTTAGATGAAAAATCTAATTTAGTATATATGCAAGGAATTGCAACTAAAGTATTTGATGGAATAATTGAATTATAATTTATGTCGCTATTTAGGACGTTTCCTTTGCGACATTTTGTACTTAAAGGAAACGTCCCAGATGCAACATTATTTTACCATTTCATCTATTATATCATTAATAACAATACGTTCATTATAAGGATATTTAACTCCCATATATTCAATGTAAAGGTCATTACCAAGTCCAGGTAGAACTAAAATATCATCTTTATTCATCATGTGAATTGCATATCTAATTGCTTCTGTTCTATTTATTATTATCTTATATTTTCCACCTGTCTTTTTTAAGCCAACTTCAATCTCAGCAGCTATTTTTGCAGGATCTTCTGTTCTTGCTTGATCACAAGTAAGTATTGTGAAGTCAGCAAGACGGCCGGAGATTTCTCCCATAATAGGACGTTTTTTAGCATCCCTATCTCCGCCAACACCCCAAACACAAATAACACGTCCTTTTGTATATGGCTTTACTGTTTGTAAAATAGACTCTAAACTTGCTGGTGTATGTGCATAATCTATCATTATTTTATATCCTAATTTATTAGGTACCATTTCACTTCTACCAAATACACTGATGTTACTTAATGCTTCTTTCATATTTTCATAAGATACATCGAAATATTTACTTACGGCAATAGCACCTAGAGCATTATATCCCATATATTTTCCTGGAATAGATACTTCTATTTCTTTTTCATATTCATCTGTTACTAATGTAAATGATACAGATGAGTTTGTATATTTGAAGTTTTTTGCCATAACGTCTGCTTTATGGTCTACACCAAATGTTATGATCTTTTTATCAGGTAATAATTCAGGTATTCTTTTTGTATATTCATTATCTAAATTAATAACACAAGTTGGTGACATTTTTAATAAAGATAGTTTTGCTTGGAAATAGTCTTCCATTGTTGGATGTTCTTTTGGACTTATATGGTCTTCACTTAAGTTTGTAAATAATGTTATATCAAAATCACAACCATATACTCTATCTAATTTCATTGCTTGTGAAGAAACTTCTAAAACAACAATGTCTACTTTTTCTTTTACCATTAAATCTAACATTTTTTGGATTTCATAACTTTCACCAGTTGTTCTATCATTAATTTTTATTTGCTTGTCTCCAATATATGTAGCAATACTTCCAATTAAACCTACTTTATATCCATGTTTTTCTAAAATTGCTTTTATCATATATGTTGAAGTAGTTTTTCCTTTAGTTCCTGTTACTCCTATTAATTTTAGTTTTCTAGATGGATTATCATATAAATTACAACTACATTTTGCTAAATTTTTTCTTAGAGAATCTAGTTTTATAAATGTAACGTTACTATATTCTAAAGAATTCAAATCTACATCTGGTTCTACTACAACAGCTGTTGCTCCATTTTTAATAGCTCCATCTATAAAATCAGTTCCTTTTAATACATATCCTGTGATTGCGAAAAATAATCCATTTTCCTTAATTAGTCTAGAGTCTGATGAAATATTTGTTATATCTATATCTAAATTTCCTTTAGATTCAATTATATCTATATTTTTTAAAACATCTTTTAGTATCATAGTTTGCCTCCATTAAAATTATTTACTGATATTATACTTTAGAGGAAGTCTATTGTCAAACAATAAAGGTAAATTCGCATTTGTTAAAAAGTTAACATATATTTGAAAATATTTAAAAACTATTAAAAATTATTATTATATAAATAAAAAAAATTTAATAGTAAAGTCTAATACTGTGATAGAAAAAAGTTTGATAAAAACTTGTAAATTGAGTATCCCTAAATATTTGTAAAATGCTTGAAAATGTAATAGTTTCGTAACAATATTAAGTTTTCATTACTTTAATTATATTTATTGATTAACATGATTTTACTATATTATAATAAAGAAAAGAATAAAAGATAAAAAAGGAAGGGTACTATGAAAAGACGAGGTTTAATAAAAAAAAGTATGGAAATATTTTTAAAATTAATTGCACTTATGAGCTTATTAATATTAATGTTGCAAGCTACAGCTCGAGCTGAAGATGGTGAGCTAATTGATAAAACTCAGGACATGGTTAGGAAAACAGAAATTATTACAACATTTGATTGGGTACAAGATGTAAACTCTAGCATAGGAAGTATTAGCATACAAGACGATGGTAGAACAGTTAGGATGACAGGTAATGGAACTCTAGCAGGAAAAAATGCTATATATATTATTCCTGAAAGTCACCAAGAGCAAACTTTAACATTTGATTATTCCGTAGATTATGGGGATAGCTTTAATGCAGCAGGAATACTATTAAGAATAAGAGAACAAGATGGTTATCTAGAAGGATATTTGTTAAGCTTTAATAACCCAGGTGGTTCTTCAGATTGGTATTCAGGTTCTGGAAATCAATTAGGTGCAATATGGAAAATTAGATATCAATTAAAAACTAATACAAGTGATTACGTAGAAAAAACTTTAGTTAAAGCATTAAATATACCTCAATCAGGAAAAATAACAGTACAATCAACTCAAGACCAAATTATTCTTACAGGAGATAATATAAATGAAACAATAGACACATCAGGAAATACTGCTAAAGGAGATGGATTTGGATTTTTCACAGACCACTATTCACATAATTGTGATCAAATTGGACATTTTGCTTTAACAAGTTTTGGTTTACAAACAGTAGACTTAATACCACATAACTTCATAGTAGATCCAAATGGAGGAATATGGAATGGTACAGGAGAAGTAAGTGAAATTGAAGGAATTTACCAAGATACAGTAGACGTACCAGTACCTACAAGAGATGGATATACATTTGTAAAATGGACACAAATAGGTGACAGCGGAACAATGAGTAGCCTAACAGAAGATGCAATATACACTTTTGGAGAAAATGAAGAAATAGATGATAAAATAGTAGCTGAGTGGATAAGAATAGTAGGAAGTAAAACAAGTAATGTAACAGCAGGAGAAGTAAAAGCAGGTGATGTGGTTACTTATACAATAACATTAAAAAATGAAGGAACAGTTGATGGAAAAGCAGTTATAAATGATGATGCACCGCAAGGAACACAGTTTGTAGAAAACAGTATAAAAATAAATGGAGCAGAAACACAAAATACATTGGATGATTTAAAAAATGGAATAGAAGTAGATGTGCCAACTGGAGGAGAAACAGAGTTAACATTTGATGTACAAGTAAATGACATAAATGATGATGATATAATATCAAATACAGCAAATTATAGAGATATAACAGTACAAGGAAAAGAAACAGAAGGGCAAACAAATCAAGTGGATTTAACATATGTAGAACCAATAATAAGTGTTAGTAAAAATCTAAGTACTGAAAATAATAATGATTATGTTGAAGCAGGAGAAACAATAAAATATCAAATAACAGTACAAAATGCAGGAGGACTAGAAAAAGACGTAATAATAAAAGATATGATACCAGAAGGAACAACATTTGTAGATGGAAGTATAAAAATAAATGATGAAGAAACAAATTATACACAAGAAGACTTAGAAAACGGAATACAAGTAAATGTGCCAAAGAAAATAAAAGACACAGACATTAATACAGATAGCATTTCAAATATGTTACGATTAATGAGTATGAAGGCGTTAGAGACAAATTCATTACCAGGAGAAGTAGTATTAACATTTGAAGTAACAGTTAATGATCAAGATGATGAAAATGTAATAAAAAACATTGCTCAAGTAGATGATATACAAACAAATGAAGTGGATACTGTATTTAGAAAACCAATAATATCAGCCCAAAAAGAAATGCAAACAGCAAATGGATTAGATTATGTGGTTTCTAATGAGAATATAGAATATAGCATAGTAGTAGAAAATGCAGGAAGCATATCAAAAGATGTTGTAGTACAAGATTCAGTACCAGAAGGAACAACATTTGTAGATGGAAGCATAAAAGTAAATGACGAAGAAACAGATTATACGGAAAAAGATTTAGAAGATGGAATAACAATAGAAGTTCCAGAAAAACATATTATAGAGGATACAATTCCACCAGCAAATGAAGAACCAGGAAAAACAGTATTGACGTTTGAAGTAACAGCTAATAATCAAAAAGATGAAAACAAAATAATAAATATAGCAAAAGTAGATGATGTAGAAACAAATGAAGTAGAAAGTACATATAGAAAACCAATAATATCAGCAAAAAAGGAAATGCAAACAGCAAATGGATTAGATTATGTAGTTTCTAATGAGAATATAGAATATAGCATAGTAGTAGAAAACTCAGGAAGTATATCTAAAAATGTTATAGTACAAGATTTAGTACCAGAAGGAACGACATTTGTAGATGGAAGTATAAAAGTAGATGGTGAAGAAACAGATTATACAGAAAAAGATTTATTAGATGGAATAGAAATAGAAGTTCCTGAAAAACACTTAAAAGAAGAAAAAGAAGATCAGGATGGAGAAGACTTAGAAAAACCAGATGATTTACAAGGTTCAGAAGATCAAAATACAGATACTACAAATGATGAAGAAACAGAAAACCAATCTGGAAACATAGAAGATGGAGAAACGATAGAAGAATCAGATGGTACAGAAACTGAAGAACAATTAGACAATCCAAACGAAGAAGAAATAGTAGGGGTTTTAATTGATAATAACGAGATTAACAATAGTAAAGTAACTGCAACGAATGATAATCTAGAAAATAGTAATACTAATGCAAATGAAGAAAATACTACAAATGTTAATGGTACAGACAGCGATGAAGAAAACGTTGTAGATGATAATACAACTAAAGAAGATCCAGATGAAGATGTGAAACCAGATGAAGATTCAAACTTACAAGAAAATGAAGAACCAGGAAAAACAGTATTAACATTTGAAGTGATAGTAGACGAATTAACTGCTGATGATGAGACTAAGATGATTGAAAATACAGCACAAGTTGATTCAGAAGATACAAATAAGACATCAATAGAAGCATTACCATTTAATATGAAAATAGATGAAGAAATTACAGGATTTATTGCAAATGGAGTTACAAAGACAAGTAGTGATCCAAAATTAGCAAAAACAGATATAGATATGAGAAAGAGAAGCCCAACACCAGATGTTACAACTAATATAAAAGTTACTGTAACAAACACTGGGAAAATAGCTGGTTCAGCAACTGTTGAAGCAACAATACCAGAAGGATTTAGTTTAGCAAGTTCTGATTGGCAAACAACAGGTGCAAATACTGTAAGAACAGAAACCAAAGAAATTGCACCAGGTGAAAGTGAAGAAATATCTTTGGATGTTAAATGGAACAATAGTGAGACTAATTTAGGAGAAAAAAATACTAAAGCTCAAATAGTAGGAGTAAGCAATGAAGCTAAAGCAGGAGAAACAACAAAAGAAGATAACGAAAGTGATGCTAAGATGATTATTGGTATTGTTACTGGTGAATATGATAATGTAATTATTATATCATTTATAGTAGTAATAACATTAATTGCAGTTAGTGGCGAAATAGTTTTAATTAAAAAGTTTGTATTATAGGAACGTTCACTTTGGTTACATTAGTAACTACGCGATTACCAAAAGCGGAGGTAAATGTTGTGATATACATTGCCTTAGGCTTAGCAATTATTTTAATTATTGTATTTGGATTAAAATATAGAAGATTAAAAGGAATTAAATAAAGATAAATTTATAATATAAGAATAACATTACTAATATTTTTATTTAGTAATGTTATTTTTTATTA
>CALXCH010000010.1 GCA_944386735.1 uncultured Clostridia bacterium | reverse complement strand
ATATTAAATATTTCAGAATTTGCAGTAAAACAAAAAATATATCGAATAAGAAAGAAAATAAAAAAAGATTTAGAAAAAGGAGGGTATAGTTTTGATGAATAAAGAAAATAAAGAAATGCTAGAAAGAGTAAAACAGAAAATATCTATATCCAACTTTGAGGAGGGGGAAAATATAATAATGAAAAAAAGTAAGAAAAATGTATTAAAACCTGTTGCAGTTGCTAGTATAGCAATAATATCAATATCAGGAGTAGCATTTGCTGCAACAACTATTATAAGAAATTATTTTGGAAAAAATACAAGTGATGGTGTTGATACAGCAGTAAATAATGGATATGTTGCAGATGTGAAAACAGATTATCAAAAAGCGGATGGGATAGATATTAAGGTAGATTCAATATTAATGGATGATTTTAATTTTGATATGAATTTTAATGTAAAACTAAGCGATAAATATAATATTGATGAGTTTGGAAATATTACAGACTTTGAAGATTTAAGAATTGTAGACGAGACAGGAAAACTTGTATTTGATACACATAATCTTATTAAAGAGGAAGATAAAATGGAAGACCATTATCAAGGTTCTTATAGTTTTTTACCAACAAAAATAAGTGACAATGAAATAAAGGTATCACTATCAGCTACAGGAAGTCCTGTGCTATTCCCAAAAAGTAAACACTTAATTATTGATTTTACTAAGATAAAAACAAGTAAATATATTGATGGAAAGACAATAGACACAGTTTACGAAGGAAATTGGCACTTTGAAATTGATGTACCAGAAGAATTCTACAATAGAGAAACTACCATTTATAAAGTTAAAAGTTGTAATGAAGATGGAATAGATGTAAATAAAGTGGAAGCAAGCTTGTCAAATACAGCATTTAAAATATCAATTCCAGAAATAAAAACTAATAAAGTTGATTATGAATTATTAAGAACAGATATGCCAAAAAATATTTATGATAAAATAGCACTTCAAAAGGAATATGTAGAAACTTCAGATGGAAAGAAGTTTGAAACTGCACAAAGAAGTGATGGAGATGGTGGATATAGTTTGCCAAGTGATGAAGATAAAATAATAGATTATCACCAAACTTTTAATTTAACAAAATATGATGCAACAGACAATTTAACAGTTCATATTTTTACAAACAAAGGAGAAGAAATAATAATTGAATTAGAAAAAATAAAATAGGCGATGAATGAATTTTAGATGAGAGTAGTTATTGATAATTACTCTCTTTTATGTTATTATCAAAACAATAAATAGCAATTTATCGTTTTGATTGATTTGTAAAATGGAAGGTGAAAATGGCAATATTTATGAAAAGAAATATATTAGGGATTATAGTTATTCTAAAATTAATATTTTTATAATTGATTACTTTTAGTATTATGTTATAATCTTTACAAAAAATAGGAGGATCTTATATGAAAAAAAGAACAATTATTATTGTAATAATAGCTATAATTGTAATAATTATTGGCTTATTAACTTTGTTTTTATATAAAAATAATAAATCAAATAGCCAAGTAGACACTACTCGTATTTATGACCAAAATGGTCAACTAATAGCTGATTTTTCTAAGAAAAATGAAGTTATTGAAACAAAAGAAAATATTTCAATTCAAGGAATAGTAGAATTACATGATAACGGATATATTTATATATTTAATGGTCAACATTTTGGTGAGTTTGGATTTGAAATGAATGAATACACCCGAGCAAATATTACTGATAAAAATCAAAAATGTATAGATTATATGACTTTACAAGAATATGATACTAGTTATATACAAGAAGGAGATTTACTAATTTGTTCTGGAGACTTATACATAAAAGGATATGGAGGAATTAATGATTTTGATACTAAGGATAATTCTATAATTGTTCTAAAATCTAATGATTATACTGAAATGAAAAAAGAAGTCTTAAATGGTAATAGTAAGTACTCCTCAGTAGTTACAATTGGAGAAAGTTATGCTGATTTAGGATATGTATATTTAAAATATACTTTAGAAGATGACACTCATTCTGATACAGGATATAACTTCCCATTTGGAATAAAGGCTTATATTACAGAAAATACTGAAATAGAAGGAGATTTACAAAACGGAAAGTTTGTAGAAGTACAGTATGAGGATTTAACAGAGCCTTTTGATGAATTGAATATAAAGTCAATAAAAGTACTTAAAAACTAAAAATAAAAATTACAAGTTGTAGACTGGAGAAAGATATAAAAACATAAATGATGTAGACTAGAATTTAGATGAGAGTAATTATATTGATACTTACTCTCATTTATGGTATTATAGAAAAAATAAAAATATAATTTGTATGGGGGATTGTTTATGGCATCATTAACAATAATTCCTATAATGGGAACATTGGGAATATTATTTATAGGATTTAATGTAATGATTATTACATTACTAATATTAACAATAGTATTTGGAGTAATTAGATTGATAAAAAAGAAATTCACTAAAACTTTTATTATATTATTAATTCTAACAATTATTCTTGCTTTTATAGATTATAAGATTATAAATAATTTTGTGAATTATGATGAAATACAAAGACAAGAACAGATAAAAGAAGAAGGAGAAGAATTAATTGCTATAAAAGATTATGATTATAATAAAGTAGAACAATATTTAAATAATGGTTGGAATCCAAATGAAACAACTAAAGCTATATATTATGCAATAAAATATAATCCAGATGAAAACAAAGAAAAAGATGAATGGAGTATCTTAGAATTGCTATTAAAAAATGGAGCAAATCCAGATGTGCAAATTTATGAAAAACCACAAGGGGTTAATACACCACTTACTTATACAACAGAATGTGGATATTATGGTGCAACAAAATTATTACTCGAAAATGGTGCTGATCCAAATTATCAAGAATCTGATATGAATAAAAACGGATTACTTGCTTTAAGATTTTATGATAATGATAAGGCTGCAGAAACATTACAGTTATTATTAGACTATGGTACAGATTTAGATATAAGAACAACTGTAGGATATGGAGTAGATGAATCAGGTAGAGAAATGCTTAAAAATTTTGAAAATGATTACGGTAAAGTTAAAGAAAATGTACCAGATTATGATGAAATAGTAGAAATAATAAATAATTTAAAACTTTAAAAATAGGGGTGTTTTTATGATGGATTTAATAACATTTGGGGTATCAGGAGTATTAACAATTGTTGTTAGTTTAATTAGTATTATACTACTTGTACTTACAATAGTATTTGGAATAATAAGAGCTATAAAAAAGAAATTTAAAAAGACATTTATTATATTATTAATTATTACCATATTATTTGGAATTATTGATTTCATTTCAATAAAGAATTTAATAAAGAACTTTAATGAAATAGATGTAAATAGAGATGAGAGTATAAACATAAGACAAGAGAATGGTAAAATGATTTTGTCAGACAATCCTATTGAACAATTATTTATGTCAGATGATAAAAAAACAGAGATTATTTGTAACGATATAATGAATAAAATTGAAACAAAAGATTATGAAACAATAAAAAGTATTTTTTCAAAAGATGCTATAAATAATATAGAAAATTTAGGTGATGTAATAAATGAATTAATAAATATTTCAAATGAAGGTATTACAAATGTTGAATCACAAATGAATGGTTCAGAAACACATTGGGATAGTGGTCAACATAGAAAAACATATAGATTTAGTATCGACATAACTACTAATAACGGAATTTATGATGTAGGTTTTGAATATGACTATGAAAATCCATTTAATAGCGAAACTTTAGGAGTAAATAGAATAGTTATTGCTGATGGAAACAGAAATACTATAATTTTAGTTGAAAATGAAACTTTAAATAAAGGTTACTAAAATAATTAATAAAATAACATAAACTAAATTACCAATAATTTAGTAGAGTTATAGGAGGTGAGTAAATATGTTAGAAGAACAATTAAAAGAATTAATTGAAAAGTTTGGATTAAAAGATGAAAAAGCAATTACTTTTGGTCATCCTAAAATGAAAATGAAATGGATTTTACCTTTACCAGGAATAACAGTATATTCATTTGAACAATTCCAACCATTTTTTATATATTTTGATGAAGAAGGAATAACTTTCTTTCCGTTAGATTTGAATAATAAATATCGTGTTATGGGAAAATCATTTGTTGCTTGGAATGATTTAAAAAGTTTTAATTTTAAAAAAGGCTTAATTATGGAAGATGAAATACAATTACAATTAGAGAATGGAAAAATAGAAATGAAAATTCCAAAGTCAAAAGCAATGAATGAATGGGTAAAAGAAAATAATGCTTATTTAATAGAACATAATCATTTTTGCAATAAATAAAAAGAATTTATGGAGGAAAAACAATGTTAAGTTTAGAAAAAGTTAAAAGTGAGTTGGAAAAATACAATTATACTTATGATAATAATATTTTATGTGGACATACAAAATCAAAAATAAAATGGGTATTACCTACAGGAATAGTAAATGTGTTGGCTTTTGAGCAATCAACATCATATTTATTTAGATTTAGTAGTGATGGAATTAATTTATTCCCAATTCAAGGAGATTGGAATATTGCTGATAATTTACATATTTCATGGGATGAAATAAACAACTTTAAGATGAAGAACGGTCTATTAGAAAACGAAATGGTAATTGAAACACAATCTATGAAAATAGAAATGAAAATAAATAAAGTAGTTGCAAATAATAGTTGGATTAAAGATAATATATCCTATTTAAAAGAAAAAAATTATTTTTATATTAAATAATTTGTAAGGGAGATTTATTATGAATGAATATATAATTTATTTAGAAAACTTGATACCAGAGAAAGATAGTCTTAAAATTGTAAAAAAAGAGGCAGAAAAATATTTCAAAGATCACTCAATAGATGAGTGTTATGAGATGGCTTTAGAACTTTATAAATCGGATAATTTTCAAATACAAGAAGTAGGAGTTTTATTACTAGGGTATGTTGCTAATATAAAAAAGGAAGCATTAGATTTTCTCTATAATACTGTAAGCAAACACGATAATTGGAAAGTTCAAGAAGTATTTGCTATGGCATTTGACAATTACTGCTCAATAATTGGCTATGAAAGTGCTTTACCAATAATTAAAACTTGGTTTAAAAGTGATAATGCTAATGTTCGTAGAGCAGTATCTGAAGGACTAAGAATTTGGACTAATAGACCTTATTTTAAAGAAAATCCAGATATAGCCATTAAATTGCTTTCAGAACAAAAAAATGATATGAGTGAATATGTAAGAAAATCAATAGGAAATGCAATTAGAGATATAAGTAAAAAATATCCAGACCTTGTAAAAAAGGAACTTGATACTTGGGATACAAATTCAAGAGAAGTTTTACAAGTTCATAAATGGGCTAGTAAATTTATAAAGCAGTAACAAATTACAATTTTGATGAGAGCAATTATATTGATAATTACTCTCATTTATGATAATATGGAGCAAATAGTAATTATTTTGAGATTGGAGTTTTAATAAATATGGCTAATGAAAGTAATAAAGATTTTAATGCAATGTTGAAAAATAATAAGGATATGCCTAAAATACAGATTGTCAAGGACGATAAAACAAAAAAGAAATATGGTGGAGATAAAATGTTTTTTGCACCACCTCTTTATTATGATAAATTGATGAAAAAAGTACCAAGAGGAAAACTTATTACAGTAGGACAAATGAGAGATTATTTAGCAAAGAAAAATAATGCAGATTTTACTGATCCTATGACAGCAGGTATATTTGTTAATATTGTTGCTTGGGCAAGTTATCAAAGAGATACAGATATTACACCATTTTGGAGAACTTTAAAATCAGACGGTGAATTAAATGTTAAATATCCAGAGGCTATTGAATTGCAAAAAAGATTACTTGAAGAAGAAGGACATACTATAATCACAAAAGGCACGAAGAATATAAAATACTATGTTAAAGATTTTGAAAAAAGTTTAGTAGAATTATAAAATAAATAATTCAAAGGTGAGGTGGATTATGAAAATAGAAATAGAAAAAGAATTTCCAAAATATTTTAAATCTTCATATCCAGAAGAATTTGAATTGTTTTCTCATTTTGAAACAACAGCTGCAATTCCACAAGTTTTATTTGCAATAACAACTTGGAAAGAAAAAGGAAAACCTAATGTATGTTTTCACTCTTGGAGTTGTTTTCATGGAGACAAAACAGCATTTTTTTGCAGTAATGGGATGTTTACATCAAAACACACATACCTATTCTAATATTAAAAGAGAAAAATGTTTTGCACTTAACTTTTTGCCAATTAGCTATTATGATAAATTGGTAAGTACAATAAATCACAATAATTATGAAGATGATGAATTTAAAGTTGGAGAGTTCACAGTAGAAAAAGCAAAAACGATAAATGCACCAGTAATAAAAGAAGCATTTATTAATATAGAATGTAATTTAAAAGATATACAAGATTTAAGTGGTGCAGGCATAACTTCAATGGTTATAGGACAAATAGAACATATATCTGTTGAAGAAGAATATGCACAAGGATATGAAAAAAGATATGGAAAAGATGGATTTATGATGTTAGTTCCAGCACCTCAAAATTTAAAAACAGGCGATTCAGCACAATCTGGGATTGCAACTTTAAATATTGAAAGACTTGACTAAAAAATAATTTTATAAGGAGAAATATTTATGTCAGTTAGTGTAAGAATAAAACAAAAATCTTTATTTAAAAGGAAATTAAATATAGAGGAAATCATTAAATTAACCAACTTATCATACGGAGTTTGTGATGAAAATTATAGAATTATTCAAAATGAAATAGCAAAACATACATTGATTTATGATAAAAATAAACTTGCCAGAGGAATTGATATTTCATTAGACGGTACAGATATTATACTTCTTTTAAGTTTACCAACTGCTCCATCAGAAATAAGAAAATTTTATGAAGTGATAGAAATAATATGTAATGAGTTAAATATTCAGGATTATATTAGAGAAGAAGAGAAAGTTAGTATAAAAGACAATGAAAAATTTATTAAATATGATGAAGAAGGAAGTATAGCTGGTCTTGAAGATTTAGAAGAAAAAATTGGACAGGATGAGTATAAAAGATTTGAAATATTTGGAGTATATAACCCAATATCTATTGGTATAAATGAAATAAAAGAAATAAACAATAATTTATATAATCTTGAAGAATATTTGAATAGAATTCAATCATTAGATGTATATTATGCAACTCCAAGAGTATATAGAGTTAAAGAAAAATTAATTGGAATATATGCTATTGGTGCAAATATTCCAAGTGTAGTACCAACAGAGCCATATATAGTTTTAAATCAAATAAAAGGCATAGAAGAATGGTATGTAATGATGAAAGAGGGTAAAACAATTAAATATGTTGATTTTATAAATAATGTCGAAAATAAAGAATATTATGACGCAAACCATGTAATTGTAACATTAAGCGAAAAAGAAGTCGATGGTTTATTAGACAAATATCTTATTGTAATATAGTAATTTTTTTATGAAAGGGAAAAATCATGAATAAAAAAAGTATTGTAATTTTATTAGTAATTATAATGTTATTCTTGCTAATTTTATTCTTATTTATTATTTATAGAAAGAATATGAATAACACAAATATAAAAGAAGATAATCTAATTTATGAGGAAACAGTATCTCCGAATGAAAATTATGTTAGTTCAGATGAGGAAAAAGTATTTTATACAATAAAAGTATATAAAAATGATAATACAATTGTTGTAAAATCAAGTTCAAATACACCATTTACGAAAGAACTTCAATATGAAATAAAATATGACCAAGAATTAACCAAAAATGATGTTAAAATTGAATGGACTACACTTATGGGAGATACTAATTATACGGAAAAAAATCAAATTGCAGTAGCAGTTGTTACATTATCTCATAATGGGGAAATATTTAGTCAAAGAAAAATAAGTTTTGTAAGTAATGCGATAGATATTATTGTAGAAGCAATAAATCAGTAATACAAATTATATAAAGCAAGTAGTTATTTGATAATTACTTGCTTTTATGCTATTATAAGGAATGTAATAATAAAACAAGAAAAGTGAGGAAAACATGTTTAATATAACAATAATAGAAGATGATCCAGAAGTAAGAGAAGAATTAAAAATTCTTTTACAAAATAGTGGATATAAGATAAATTTAATAACAGATTTTGATAATGTTGAAAAGAAAGTATTGGAAAGTGAAACACATTTAGTCCTATTAGATGTAAATTTGCCAAATAAAAATGGATATGAAATATGTAGTAAAATTAGAGCAAAATCCAATATTCCAATTATATTTGTAACAAGTAGAAATAACTCAATGGATGAATTAAATGGAATAATGCTAGGTGGAGATGACTATATAGAAAAGCCATATAATGTGCCAATATTATTAGCAAGAATACAAAATTTGTTGAATAGAACATATTCTAATAAAAGAGAAGAAAACAATATAATAGAATACAAAGATATAAAATTAGATATTTTTAAATCACAAGTAATGTTTAATGGAAAAGAAATAGAATTAACAAAAACAGAACTAAAAACTCTATATTATTTATTTACACATACAGATAGAATTATAGCAAGAACTGATATTATTGACTTTTTATGGGATAATGAAATATATGCAGATGATAATAGTTTAAGTGTTGTCATTACTAGAATAAGAGAAAAATTAAAGGAAATTGGAATAGAAAATTTAATTGAAACAAAGAGAGGACAAGGTTATAGATTATGAGTTTCCTAGGATATATAAAAGATAAGGCAAGTTATATATTAGCTTTTATTGTATATTGTGTAATCGTAATTTTTTATGCTGAAGCAATGCAAATAAATAATAACTTTATTATTGTTATAATTGCAATATCATTTATATTTGCAAGTATAGGTTTTGTTGTGAATTATTTAAGAAAAAACAAATATATAAATGAAATAAATAGTATAATAGACGGCTTAGAAGAAAAATACTTAATATCAGAAGTAATGGAAAAACCAAAAAGAGAAGAAGATTTAGCATATTATAAAATTTTGAAAAGAACAAATAAATCAATGCTTGAAAATATAACAAAGATGAGGATGGCTCAAAAAGATTATAAAGATTATATAGAAAGTTGGGTACACGAAATAAAATTGCCGATAACATCAGCAAAATTATTATGTGAGAATAATAAATCAGAAATTACCAATAAAATAGATGAGGAAGTAGAAAAAATTAACAATTATGTAGAACAAGCATTATTTTATGCAAGATTAGATCAAGTATCAAATGATTTTATGATACGAAATATAAATTTAGCAGATGTGGTGCGAAATGTGTTAGCTAGAAATAAAAAAATAATGATACAAAATAATATAAAAGTAGAAGTAAAAGATATAGCGGTTAATGTCTTTTCAGATGAAAAATGGCTTGAGTTTATTTTAAATCAGATTATTATTAATAGTATAAAATACAAAAAAGAACAAAATGCGACAATTACTATATCAGGTGTAGAAAATAAAGAAAATGTGCATTTAAAAATTAAAGATAATGGAATAGGAATTAAAGAAAGTGAAATAAACAGAATTTTTGATAAAGGTTTTACTGGAACAAATGGAAGAAACCAAAAGAAGTCAACAGGTATAGGTTTATATTTATGCAAAAGATTATGCGAAGAATTAGATATGAATTTAACAGCTAAAAGTAAAGAAAATGAATATACAGAGATAACAATAATAATACCAAGAATTAAAAGAATAGATTAACCCCTTGCAATATTGCCTGGGGGATTTTTTATCTTACAAAATTTTAAGATAAATGCAAAGTAATTCTATATGAAAGTATAAAAAAAGCTTTTATAATAAAGATAAGAATAAAGGTAAGGAGTTGATTAATTTGGAAACATTATTGAAAGTAGATCAAATACAAAAATACTATGGAAATAAAGACAATATTACAAAAGCAATAGATGGTATTAGCTTTGAAGTAGAAGAAGGCGAATTTATAGGCATAATGGGTGCTTCTGGAAGTGGAAAAACTACATTACTTAATTGTATTGCAACAATAGATAATGTGAGTAGTGGACATATCTATTTAAATAAACGAGATATAACAGAAATAAAAGAAAAAGATATAGCAAAATTTAGAAGGGAAAATTTAGGGTTTATTTTTCAAGACTTTAACTTATTAGATACATTAACAATAGAAGAAAATATTGCACTAATATTAACAATTAACAAAATTTCAGAGAAAGAAATTGATAAAAAGACAATAGAAATTGCAAAGAAATTAGGAATAGAAGATATTTTAAATAAATATCCATATCAAGTATCTGGAGGACAAAAACAACGATGTGCCTCTGCAAGAGCAATAGTAAATTCACCTAAAATAATATTAGCAGATGAGCCAACAGGAGCATTAGATTCTAAATCAGCAAGACAATTATTAGAAATAATGGAAGAGATGAACAAGAAAATGAAGGCGACTATTTTAATGGTTACACATGATCCGTTATCTGCAAGTTATTGCAGTAAAATATTATTCTTAAAAGACGGAAAGATTTTTAACAAAATTGAAAGAGGCGAAAAAGAAAGAAAACAATTTTATAATGAAATACTAGATGTGTTAGCACTTCTAGGAGGTGATACTAGAGATGTTAGGTAAATTATCTATTAGAAATGCAAAAAGACAAGCAAAAGACTATATAATTTATTTTATTACAGTTGCTATATCGGTAGCACTAATGTTTAGTTTTAATTCTATTGCTGTGTCAGAAGATATAAGTGATTTATCAACAATGTTAAAAGATTTTTCTAAATATATAACTGGTATAAGTGTAGCTATCATATTGATAATGGCTTGGCTAATAAACTACACGATGAAATTTATGCTTGAAAAGAGGAGCAAAGAATTTGGAACATACCAAATATTAGGTTTAGAGAAAAAAGATATAGCCAATATATTTACTTTAGAAAATATGGTAATTGGTATTTTGGCATTTGTAATTGGTATTGGATTAGGTGTATTTCTTTATCAAATTTTAACTTCTATAATAATGAATTTATTTAATCAGCCATATCAAATAGGCATAACCTTTAGTTTGGAAGCAGTAGGCAAAACAGCAGTATTTTTCTTTATAACATTTATTTTGGTATTGTGGAATTGTAGAAGAAAAATAAAGAAAACAAAAGTATATGATTTATTATATGCAGAAAAGAAAAATGAAAATAATATTATAAAAAATATAAAAGGAAATGCTATAATTTTTATTTTATCACTAATTTTAATGATAGGAGGATTAGTTATTGCAAATGGCGAAGTTGATAAAATTAACGCAAATGAAAAGGCAGATTATATAGTACCTGCAATTATTATGCTAATTATAGGTGTATTCTTATTTTATAAAGGAATTACCAGCTTTTTAGTAAAGAGATATTTGGATAATAAAAGTAGAAAATATAAGAAAAATAATATGTTCTTATATAGAAATTTAACATCAAAAATAAATACAATGACAATTACAATATCAATAACTGCTTTAATGTTTATGCTTATATTTATTGGTGGAAATATAGCTTTACTATATAACAATATGCTTAATAATGAAATAGAGATGAGCTTTCCATTTGAAATATTAATACAATCAAATGATGATGATTTTACTAAGTATAAAGAATATATTGAAGAAAATGCACAAGTAAAAAATATGTATGAATATAGAATTTATTATATAAATAACACAGGTATAGCAAATGCACTTAAAGATACGAATTTTAGAAATGTAGCTTCTTATGGATATGATTCTGTACTATCTTTAACAGATTATAATAAATTAAGAGAAATGGTAGGAGCAGATAAAATAGAATTACAAGACAATGAAGTTGTTGTAAACACTTTAAAGACAGTAAAAGGAAATGTTGAAGAATATGCAAATAAAAGTAATTCTTTACAAATTGCAGATAGGAATATGAAAATTAAAGGAATTGAAGATGAAAACATAGGGCAAGTAAGTTTTAATGGTGATTATTATGCAATTATAGTTCCAGATAGTTTGATTGAGGAAATTAGTAAAGAAGATGAAATAGTAAGGAATGAGAATGAAAGATTATCTGGTAAAGGATATATATATAAATTAGTTGTAGAAACTGAAGAAACAACAAGTGAAGAATTTTATGAAGGATTAGAAGATTGCATGGATAAGGAAGAAAGACAAGTAACAGAAGTAGTAAATGGTGAAGAAATCACATATACAATAGAAGTTGAAGACGAAAGAGTGGAAGTAAAAGGGGCAAGAACAAGTCAAACAAGGTCAATGTATACAATAGTATCTTTTCTAGCATTTTATTTAGCACTTATCTTTGTAATGGCAACAGCTACATTACTTGCAATACAACAATTAAGTGATTCAGAAAAATATAAATACAGATATGATATATTACAAAAATTAGGGATGGACAAAAAAGACATAAACAAGATGATATTAAAACAAATATTATTCTATTTTGCGATTCCAATGATAATACCTATCTTTATTGGTATTCCAACAACTTTAATTGTAAGTAGGACAGTTTTATCAGCAATTACGATAGAAGAAGTTATAAGAAATATTGGAATAATATTTGGAATATTTATATTGGTTTATGGAATTTACTTTATTGCGACATATATTCAGTTTGACAGGAATATAGAGGAAAAAAGATAAAGATAATAAATAAAAAATCGTTATCATGATTTTGGATAGAGAGTTACTAGAAATAGTAGCTCTCATTTTGATTTTAAAAAATTAATAAAATTTTAAATCTTTTTTTCAATTTTGTAGGTTATTATATATATAAGCTAGTTTATATGAGAGGAGGCATTTATGTTTGGAAGATAAAGAATTAATTTATAAAATACAGCATGGAAATAAAGGATTATTAGAAGAACTAATAAAGAAATATTATGATGACATTTATAAGTTTTGTTATTATAAAACAGGAAATGCCTTGATTTCTTATGATTTAACACAAGAAACATTTTTAAAACTTATCAAATATATAGGTACATATAAAGATAGAGGAAAGTTTAAGGGATATTTAATTACAATAGCAATAAATGTATGTAATACATATTTTATTGAAAAAGATACAAATATAGAAGAACTACAAAGTAATAGCAATTATGATACAAAATATGCTAGTAGAATCAATAAAATAGAACAAAGGAATGTAATACAAAAAGCCTTAGATGAATTACCAGATAAGCAAAAAGATGTCATTATTTTAAAATACTATGAAGATTTTAAAATAAGAGAAATTGCAAAAATATTAGGTGAAAAAGTACCTACAATAAAATCAAGATTAAAACAAGGAATAGAGAAATTAAGTAAACATTTAAGAAAGGAGGATTTTTATGAGTGATAAATTAGATAAAATTTTAAAGGAAAATGTTGTACCAGGAATAGATAATAATAAAAAATATCAAGCAATAGAAAATTTAAAAACAGAAATTGCCAGTACAGATATAGAAATAAAAGAAAACTATTTTCAAAAAATTATAAAACAAATTCCTTTTATAAATAAGACAACAGTAATAATTCAAGTTTTATTATTAATTTTAGGTGTGATTATTATAAATTATACATCTTTTGAAAGCACAAGACTATTACTATCATTAGTAATGCCAATACTTGCATTTTTTCAAGTGGCAGAAATGCAAAGAAGCTTTAAATATAATATGTATGAAATCGAAATGGCTTGTAAAGTTAATTTGAGAGAAATAATTACAACTAGATTAATTATTATGACTATTATAAACTTGTTAATTATGACATTATTCGTCATTATAGCAGGGACAAAATTTCAAACAGGAATAAATTTATTAATAGTATATCTTTTAGTACCATTTCTAATTACAAATGTACTAACAATGGAACTTTCAAAATTATTAAAGAATAGACAAAATGATGTGGCAAATATGGGTATAGCTTTATTAGTTAATATGGTTTTATTTGTATCACACATAAGATTCCCATTTGTCTATGAAAATTCTTGTATATTTATATGGGTAATTGTCTTGTTAATATCAGGATTTTATTTGATAAGAAATATATACCAAATTTATGAAAAGGAGGATGAGTATATATGGAACTTACAATAGATAGATTGACAAAACAATATAAAAATAAAATTGCAGTAGATAGATTTTCAGTAAATTTAAAGGAAGGAATTTATGGTTTGTTAGGTGCAAATGGTGCAGGAAAGACTACTTTAATGAGAATGTTATGTGATATACAAAAACCTACTTCTGGACAAATAAAATATAATGGAAAAGACATAAAAAGTTTAGGAGAAAATTATAGAGAAATACTAGGCTATTTACCACAAGATTTTGGATATTATCCAGACTTTACTGCCTATGATTTTCTAATGTATGTAGCTGCATTAAAAGGTCTAACAAAAGAAACGGCAAAGATAAGAGTGAATGACCTTTTAAAAACTGTAGATTTAGAAAATGTAAAAAAACAAAAAATAAGGACTTTTTCAGGAGGAATGAAGCAAAGACTAGGAATAGCACAAGCTGTTTTAAATAACCCTAAAATACTAATATTAGATGAGCCAACAGCAGGACTTGATCCAAAGGAAAGAGTCAAATTTAGAAATTTAATAAGTAGTTTTTCAAGAGATAAAATTGTAATATTATCAACTCATATAGTATCTGATATTGAATATATAGCTGATGAAATTATTGTAATGAAAAGTGGAAATAAGTTATTAGAGGGAACACCAGATGAACTATTAAGTGAGTTTAAAAATAAAGTATGGAAATGTATTGTTTATAACAAGGATGAATTAGAAATATTAAGTAAGAACTATTGTGTTGTGAATTTGCATCAAGAAAATAACAATACTGAATTAAGAATAGTAAGTAATACAAAACCAAATTCAAATTCTGTAAATGTTGAACCTAATTTAGAGGACTTATATTTAGCGTACTTTCAAGATTCAGAGGAAAATGAAAGGAGATAAAATATGTGGGAATTAGTTAAGTTTGAATTAAAAAAATTATTCACTAAAAAGATGAATATTATTGTACTTATTGTTTGTTTATTTCTTATTACAATTTTATTTGGGCTTTCTGGAATAGATTTTTTGGCTTCAGATGAATTAGGAAATAATTATAAAGGACAAGAGGCAATAAATTTAAGAAAAGAGCAAATAGCACAATTAAAAGGAACTCTAACAAATGAGAGAATAACAGAAGAAATAAAGGATTTACAAGATTTAAGAAAAAATCCAGATAATTTAGTGGTAAATAGTTATGGAGAAGAAGATTTTAGTAAAAAAATATATAATGAATATTTAGATAACAGATTAAATTTATTAGCAAATATAAATAAAGTTTATGCAGGATATAGTTCAAGTTACATAGATGAAATATTAAAGGTAGACTTGGAGAATACAGAAGATTTTTATACATTAAGACAAAATGTAATTAAAGAAAGTTTAAATCAAGACTATTCTGGAAAAACTTATACAGATCAAGAAAAAGATTATTGGATAGAAAAATCTTCAAATGTAGAAACACCTTTTGAATATGATTTTTACTATGGTTGGTCTAATATATTTAATAGTTATCAAATGACCGTTGTAACAATAATAGCAGTTTGCATATGTTTATCATCAATATTTTCAGGAGAATACCAAAGTGGAGCAGATAATATTATTCTTACAAGTAAATATGGAAAAAGTAAAGCAATAACAGCAAAAATAATTGCGTCTATAATATTTGCAACTATTGTATTTGTAGTATATTTAATATTTTCAGTCGGAAGTGTACTACTAATGTTTGGAACTGACGGTTGGAATTTACCAATACAAATAATGAATATTTTAAGTGCATATCCATTAACATTTTTAGAAGCATTTCTATTTAATGTAGGGATTTCTTATGCAATATTACTAGGTATGGTTGGATTAACTCTATTCTTATCATCAAAGCTAAAAGGCTCAATAGCAGTATTTATAATTGATATTGCTATAATTATGATACCATCATTTTTTAGAATAACATCTCAATTTGGATTATGGAATAAAACATTATTATTAATGCCTTACAATTCAATCTTTAATAACTTTTCAAGAATGGTATCATATCAATTCGGAAGTTTAGTTATTGATTTGCCTTTAATGACTATACTTACTTATTTAGTATTGATGTTTATTACATTTATACTTGCAAGAAGAATTTTCAGGAAACATCAAGTAACTTAAAATTATGCACAATTAAATTTGTTAATAGTTATAAATTATATGAATTGCTGATACACAGATAATTGATTAATTTATGTGGTAAAACTTACACAGTTATTGTTTAGTTTTATGAGTAGATAACAAATGTTATTTCTCAATATACAAAGGAGGCTAGATGAAACTAAACTACAACAGCAACTCGTAAACAGCAAAATTAGAAAGAAAAGGAGGAACGACTATGAGTTCAAAGAAAATTACTTTAGGTTTGCTTATTATTTACTTGATTGGTCTTACTTGGGTAATTGTTTTCAAAACGCAACTTTCTTTTAGTAGCCTTCCAGAGATGAGAAGTATTAACCTAATTCCATTTGCTGAATCAGTAGTTATGAATGGAAAGATTAACTACACAGAAGTTATCCAAAATGCATTGATATTTATTCCTTATGGTATATTTATTAGTGTTTTGTGGGATAAGAAGCCATTTATGGTAAAGGTACTTCCTATTATTATGACCAGTTTTCTATTTGAAATAATACAGTTTGTATTTGCTATTGGTGCGAGTGATATTACAGACATTATTGCTAACTCACTTGGAGGAGTAATCGGTATTGTAATAGCCTTCACATTTTCAAAGATTTTCAAAGAAAACTGGAAAAAGATTGTAAACGGATTCTGCCTTATCGGTGGTATTTTCTTAATCTTATTTGTAGTTATAGTTCTTTTAGCCAATTTGTAGTTTAAAGTATAGACGGGAATAGTCATCGCGACTATTCCCGTCTATACATATATATAAGGATATATTAAGTTATATTGATAATTATTGCTCTATTTTCTTGTTATATGAATAATAAAAATATAAAAGTTAAAACTAAAGATAAAATAATTATGGAGGCATATATGGAAATAATAAAAATTATAGGATTATCAATTGGTTCAATTTTAATATTATTCATTTTAACAAAAATAATGGGACAAAGAGAAATGTCACAATTAAGTGTTTTTGATTATTTTATTACAATAACAATTGGTTCTATTGCAGCAGAAATGTCAACTTCATTAGAAAACAATTTTATACAACCAGTAGTTGCAATGATTGTGTATGCACTTATAACTTTTATAGTATCTATTTTAAATACTAAATTTGTAAAATTAAGACCTATACTTTCTGGTAAGACACTAATTTTATATGATAATGGAACATTGTTCAAAGAAAATTTTAAAAAAGCAAAAATTGATTTAAATGAATTTTTAGTACAGTGTAGAACAAATGGATTTTTTAATTTAAGTGATATAAAAACAGCATTGTTAGAAGAAAATGGAAAGATAAGTTTTCTGCCGTATAGTGATAAAAGACCAGCAAATCCAAGTGACTTTAACATAAAACCTAAAGAAGATGATATTGCTACTAATCTAATATTAGATGGAAAAGTAATGGAAGAAAACTTAAAAGAACTTGGCTTTGATAAATTATGGTTAGATGAAATGTTACAAAAACAAGGAATCATAAAAACTGATAATATATTTTTAGCAACATATAGTAGTGATGGTAATTTGTCTGCATATTTAACAAACAATACAAAAGATAAATAGTGTCAAAATATAAAAGTAATTCATAATATAAATTTGAGGAGGGATAAAAATGTATTCAGATTATAATATGAATAATTTATATTATGGATTTAATGATTATCGTTATTTGGATGAATATAATTATAGAAATAGTAATCAACCAGATATGCAAAATGATGAAATAATTACATTAAACCAAGCAATAGGGTTAATAAGACAGTCTATTGGAGATGAAAAAGAAGATGAAGTATTTTATGATAGATTAATAGAGCAAGCACCAACAGAAAAACAAAAAGAAATTATAACAAGTATTAGAGATGATGAAAGAAAACATAATAATATTTTAAGAGAATTATACTATAATTTTACAGGTCAAGTAATACCTAAAGATATGTCAATGGCAAGTGTTGACAATGAAAATAGTTATAAAGAAAATTTAGAAAAAGCATTATTTGGCGAATTACAAGCAGTTACTAAATATAGAAAAATTTTAGGAGTTATGCCAAGTGGAAGAAGTTATACATTAATGATGTCTATTATGACAGATGAATTAAGGCATGCAAGTAAATATAATTTCTTGATACAAGAAAATAAATAAAAAATTATAGAACAGATTATACATATGTATAGATGTATAAGAGTTAAGAAGGTTATTAAATAATCTTCTTTTTTCTTACTAAAATTAAGAGATTTTTAATCTTAGATTAATAGTTATTTAAGAAATTTTTGTTATTATATAAAAAGAACTGATACTGCAATAATAAAAGGTTACAAAAATGTAATTTTATTGTAAGCTTAAACCAACGACAAAGTTTAGAATAAATATTAAAATATATATAGAATAAAAAGATGGAAAAGTGGGTGATAAAAAATGAAGTTGTTAAAGAAAATAATTATCGTTATAATATTAATTTCAATAAGTATAGGACTCTTGTTTGTTGGTAATGGCTACAATATGTATAAAGAAGCAATAGAAAAAATCACATTAGATGAAAAAGTTTCAGAAATAAAGAAAAAAGATAACTATACAAAACTTTCTGAATTACCTAAGATTTATATTGATGCTGTTATATCAGTAGAAGACCATAGATTTTATAAACACCCAGGAATAGATATAATAGCAATAGGACGAGCAGCTTTTAATGATATAAAAGCAATGAGCTATGTAGAAGGTGGAAGCACAATTACACAACAACTTGCAAAAAATATTTATTTTACACAAGAAAAAAAGATGGAAAGAAAGATAGCAGAAGTATTTATGGCATTTAAAATAGAAAGTAATTACGATAAAGATGAAATATTAGAATTATACTTAAATACGGCATATTTTGGAAATGGTTACAATACTGTAAAAGAAGCAAGTAAAGGATATTTTGGAAAAGAACCCAAAGATATGACAGATGGAGAAGCAATAATGCTTGCTGGAATTCCAAATGCTCCATCAGTATATAATCCAAATGTAAATCCAAAACTTGCAAAAGAAAGACAAAAACAAGTTGCAGATAAAATGGTTAAGTATGGATATTTAACTGAAGAAAGAGAAGATGAGATATTAAAAGAAAAATAAAATTGCCGTGCTAATTGTAGTGAAGCAATTAGCACATCCCCTTTATTCAAGGAGGACTGCTAAGAAAGTGGTTCTCCTATATATTTGTTAAAAATGGTAGATTATTGATAAATGATTTGATATAATAAAAGCATAAGAATATAGTTGTAGGGGGGATTATGAATGGAAAAGAAAAAAATTATTATTATATCTATAATACTTGTAATCCTAGTAATTATAGCATTGTGGGTTATTGGAGTCATACCAGTACAAATAGCAAAGGTTTATGGAACTATTTATATGAGAGTTAATTTTCCAAGAATGCAATTAAAATATAATGGTATAGAGTGGAGCCCGTATCATGGAGCTTATATAATTTCTTTTAAAGATAAAGATAATCAAGTTTATGGTTGTACTATAGGTCCAAAATATTTTCCTGTGAACATCGGACAAGGAATATTTGCTATAGAAGAAACGTATAGAAGTCATTATACAGGGACAGTGTGAATTTGAATATAATCCACCAAAAATTAGAAGATACAGAGGTTTCATTGTATAACCTCTGTATTTATAAAATATTTTAAATCAATTTATTGTTTTTGTGTTTCTTTTTTTATATCTTCTAAGGCTCTTGCTAATTGATCTGGGCAAGATGTACCTTTATTTCCACAAGGTATACCTTTTAATCTTTTTATTGCTTCATCAATATCCATACCTTGAATTAATCTTGAAACACCAACAGTATTACCTGCACAGCCACCAATAATTTCTACTTTTTTTATAGTATTTCCTTCTACTTCTATTATCATTTCTCTGGAACATACTCCTCTAGGACTATATACATATTGCATTTTTTACCACCTCAATTACTAAATATTATTATTAAAATAAATCTTATTAAATATATCATTAAAAGAAAAATATAACAAGAAAATTTATAAATTAAAAATAAATTTGTTTGACTTTTGATTCTTGCATTGCCAATTAAAGTGGTTAAAATTCAATTAGAGATTTTTAAGCGATGAACGTTGTTCTTTATAAAATTTACCTTGCCACAAATCTTGTTCTTTCAGTAATTTCTCAAAACCATTCAATACCCATTTTTTATGTAAGTTCCATTCTGGAGCTATAAGCAAGTCTTTTGGTGCGTCTCCAGAAATTCTATGAATTATAATATCTGGTCTTAAATGAGTTATAACATAAGCTAAATTATCTAAATAATAATCTAAGGTAATTGGAACATATTTATTATCATAATACATATTTGCTAAAACAGTATTTTTAACAATGTACGTAGAATGTATTTTAATTCCTTGAATATCATGAGTATTTAAAAATTTAACAGTATTTTTAATATCTTCAAAAGTTTCAGTAGGAAGTCCAATCATTATATGAGCTATTACTTCTATGTTATGATTTCTTAAAATATTAACAGCAGATGTAAATTGCTTACTTGAATAGCAACGATTAATTAAATTCCCAATTTTATCATTTGAAGTTTGTAAGCCAAGTTCAACAGAAACACTATATTTATTAGAATATGAGGCAAGTAAAGTGGCTATTTCTTCGGTAATACAATCAGGTCTGGTTGCAACAGACAAGCCAACAATTTTATCATCAATTAAAGCTGCATCGTATTTAGCTTTTAAATTTAGAACAGAATCATATGTATTTGTGAAATTTTGAAAGTATGCAATAAATTTATTAGCGCGTTTTCCTCTATAACTATTTAAAAAACTTTGAACTTGCTTAGTTATATTTAAATTAGAAAATTTAATTAATTCTCCTGAACCTTTTTCGCTACAAAATATACAACCGTTGTTACTTAAAGTACCATCACGATTAGGGCATGTAAACCCGGCATCAATACAGATTTTTAATGTTCTTTCACCAAATTTATTTTTATAATATGTATTTAAATGATTATATCTCTCTTTACTTTCCATAATACATAAATTATATCAGATATTACAAAAAACAGCAAATTATATTTAGATTGTAGGATATAGAAATATATATTTGGCAATTAAACAAGATACTTAAAATTATTAAAGTTGTTGCTTTTAAATAATTTATTTGTTATTATGAAGAAAACAAAGGGGGCTGCGCCATGAAAAAAGGTAAATTATTTATTTTAATAGCAATTATAATGATATTAGTTTTATTATTAGTTGGATTTCTTTTTATAAGAAAAAACAATAAAACTACTGAAAATACTATTGTAGAAAGTATTGATGCAGAAAATTTAGAACAATTAAATTATAGATTTTTTGAACATGTTACTATTCCATATGATGATATGGTATATTTTAATAATATATATTATAAACAAATAAATTCTTTGGATGACTATGATGCATATAAATCTAAAGTATCTTCATTACCTGAATGTGAAACAAACTTTGATAAAAACTTTATCCTTATAATTATGACAGAAAATATTTCAACAGAATACTTTGTACCACATAAAATTTATGGCGAAAATAATACATTATATGTAGGTCTAATAAAAGATGCCAGTATTAATCCTGATTCTAATGCTATTATTCTAGAAATTCCTAAAAGCTTAGAAAAGGAAAATATAGAGCCATATAAAGCAATAGATGAGGATATACCTTATATAAATTACAAACCAATAAAAGAATTACCAGAAAATTATACTGCTGAGGAAGCTAAAAATGATAACTGCTATGTTACTCAAGATGGCGGAATTGTTTTCAATAAACAATTAGCAGAAGAATTTATTAATAATTATAATACTTCTAAAGATGCTTTTATTAGAATTGTACAATTTTCAGATAATGGAGAATTTATTACAGATGTTTATTATTCTTCGGGTGAAAATAAATTTCTAGTTTGTAGAGATGTTACTAGAGCACGTGAAAATTTTACTTATAATTATTATAAATATTCTAATTTAAATAAAGAAACTCTAAATGTAGGAAAAGATGGCTCAACCTATGTTTATACACTAACAGATCCGAATGAAGGAGATATGACTTTACTTTATATTTAATATTAGAAAGTAGGCAAGTGCCTACTTTTTTTATAAAAATTTAAAATTATTGTAGCTTTTTTCAGTAGTAAAAGATGTTAATAGTAGAAGGGGGATACTATGAACAAGGAAACGGATTATCAAGAAACAGTTGAGAAATATAGTGATATGGTATATAGATTAGCATATTCGTATACCAATTCAAAATATGAGTCAGATGATATATACCAAGAAGTATTTTTAAAATACTTACAAAGTAAAAAAGAGTTTAAAAATGAAGAACATAAAAAAGCTTGGCTAATTAGAGTAACGATCAACTCTTGTAAAAAATTGTGGCTATCATCCTGGAAAAGAAAAGTGATTCCATTAGATGATGAAATAAAATTTGAGATGGAGGAAGATATTGGACTATATAATGAAATAAAAAAGTTACCTAAAAAATATAGAGTTGTTATTCATTTATTTTATTATGAACAATATTCTGTAAAAGATATTAGTAAAATATTAAAGCAAAAGGAATCTACAATTAGAACTTGGCTAACTAGAGCAAGAAAACTATTAAAAAATTATATAAAAGAGGAGGATTTATATGTTTAAAGAAAAATATCAAAGATTAAATAATTTCATAAAGCCAAGTGAAGAATTAGTAAATAAGGTTAAAAATTTTTCTAATAAAGAAGTAGTAAAAAAGGTTAAAAAACAAAAAAATGTAATACTAAAACCTGCAATAGCAATAATAACGATAGTTATAGTATTTTTTAGTATGCCTGTTTTAGCTTCAAAGGTACCTTCTATTTATAATTTAATGTATTTAGTATCTCCTACAGTTGCACAATATTTTATGCCAGTACAAAGATTTTGTGAAAATCAAGGAATAAAAATGGAGGTTGTGTCAGCAAATATTTATGATAATGAAGCTAAAATATATATTACAATGCAAGATTTAACAGAAGATAGAATTGATAGAACAACAGATTTAAATGATAGTTATAGTATAAATAGAGATTTTAAATGTAGTACCTGTCATTGTGAATTTGTTGGGTTTGATAACAAAATAAAAACAGCAACATTTTTAATAAGTATAAAAGATATAGAGAATAAAAAAATAGATGGAAAAAAAATAACATTTATAGTGAATAATTTTATGAGCCACAAAAAAGAATGGGAAAATATAAAGTTTCCAATATCATTTGAAGATATAGATAATAACACAGAAACAATGCAAGTGCGACTTTCAGGATTTGGATCCGATGAAGAAAAGTATATGAATCTTAATCCAAATGAAATAAATAATACTGTATTAGTTCCAAAGAGAGATATTGATTTCGGAGTAACAGATATGAAAATAACAGGGATTGGATATATTGATGGTAAATTGCATATCCAAGTATCAGCTAAAAATAATTTAAAACTAGATAATCATGGAGAAGTTTATTTAAAAGATAATATAACAGGTGAAAATAAAAAATCTAACTATAATTTATCCTTTATCTTATGGCAAAATGAGGATAAGCTAGAAAATGAAACAGATAATACTAAAAATGCAAATGAAAATAGAATAGATTATACAGAATATGTATTTGATATTCCAAAAGAGGAATTAGAGAATTATTCAATTTATGGAGATTTTACTGCAAGTGGACTTTATGTAGAAGGAGATTGGAAAGTTACATTTCCATTAGAAAAAAATTAATCCACTAGATTACATTTGTTTAGTTATTTTCTACGAAATTATAGCGCAATTTCTATTTCTATGATATAGTTAGATAAATAGCAATTGTTGTTATGATGAAAGGAAAATTGATGGTATTTATGAAAAAGGAAGAAATAATTATATGCAGTAGTATTATAATGGGTTGTTTGTTATTAATTTATTTTTATTATGAAAATACAACATTACAAATAACTAATTATAGTATATCAAGTAGTAAAATTCCAAATGAATTTAATGATTACAAGATAATCCAAATATCAGATTATCATAATGAAAGATCAAACAGATTAAATAAATTTTTAATAGAAAAATTAAAAAATGAGAAACCTGATATTATTGTTATAACAGGAGATTTTATTGATCCAAATAGAATGCATATGGAGCAATCTATAAATTTTGTAAAAGAAATTAAAGGAATTGCTCCAATATATTATGTGTCAGGAAATCATGAAGCAAAAATTTCTAACTATGAGGAATGGAAAAATCTATTAGAAGAACAAGAAGTTATAATTTTAGAAAATGAAACAAAAATTATAGAAAAAGAAAATAGTAAAATAAATATAATAGGAATAAATGATCCAAAAATGGCTCATGAAAAATCAGTTAAAAACTCAACTATTATAAATAAAGAGCTAGAAATAAGTAATTATAATAAAGATTTATTTTCAATACTTTTATCACATAGACCAGAATTATTTAGAACTTATGTAGAAAATAATATTGATTTAGTATTAACAGGTCATGCTCATGGTGGGCAAATTAGAATCCCATCCATTGGAGGAATTGTTGCACCTAATCAAGGATTATTCCCTAAATATACAAGTGGATTATTTAGAGAGAATAATACTAATATGATAATAAGTAGGGGAATTGGAAATAGTATAATACCTTTTAGAATAAATAATCGACCAGAATTAGTTGTTATTACTTTAAAAACTAATTAGAAAAATAAATTACAATTTAGATTATATTGTTAAAATAGCAGAAATCTGCTATTTTTTCTTTTAGGTCTTGTATCTTGAAATAAGAATTATATAATTTTTGTAAAATATATAACTTTTGAACTATTTATTTGTATAATAGATATAAAGAAAAAATAGGAGTAGAAAATGGAAGAAGATAAAATTTTATATGAAGAATTTTTAAAAGGAAATGAGGAAGCATTTAATAAATTAGTTGGAAAATATAAAAGTAATTTACTTTATTTTATAACAAGATATGTAAAGAGTTTAGATGTGGCAGAAGATGTGTTTCAAGATGTAATTTTATATATATTAGAAAATAAAGAAAAGTATGATTCTAATTATTCTTTCAAAACATATTTATATACAATTGCAAAATCAAGAGCAATTAATTACACGAAAAAATCGAATAAAACAGTAGAGCTAGATAATGATATAAAAGAAGGAAAAATATTAGAAGAAATTGTTTGTTCAAACGAAAGAAAAGAAAAAATAAAAAATGTTTTATATAAGCTACCAAAAGATTATCAATTAGTAATTTATTTAACAAAAATAGAAGGATTATCTTATAAAGAAACAGCTAAAGTAATGGATAAAACTGAAACTCAAATAAAGACACTTGCTCATAATAGTAAAAAGAAACTTCGAAAAATGTTGGTTGAAGAGAAGGTGATTGAAATGAAAAATAATAAAATATTAAAGATACTTTCAATTATTTTAGTTTTAGGAATAGCTATATCTGGAATAGTCTATGCAAGTTATAAAATTTATGAAAATATTAAAAATACATCTGTTATGCCTGCATTTACAGGAAAATTAGGGGATACTGATACAAATAATGTATGGGTTGGAAGCTTCCAGCTTGCATGGAACGAATTTTTAGATACAAGATTAAATGGTAAAGACTTAAAATTCGAAGATTATGACTCACAACTTGCAAATGAACTAAACAAAAGAAGTTTTACAAAAGATATGATATCTAATGATAGTTATTATATAAAGGTAGCAGAAACAACGCCAGAGCTTAAAAATGAGATAGAACAAGACTTAAAAAATAAATTTAATTATAATTCTAGTATTTTGGATAACTTAGACTTTACAAAAGTAGATGGAAATAGAAAATGCTATACATTGTATGCAATGCTATGTAAGAACTTTGAATTTCCTAAACCATTTGATAGGTTAGCTGGAATAAAATTCAAAGATTCTGAAGGATTTTATAAGTGTTTTGGGATAGAAAATAGTAGCAGTGAAGATCTAAATTCTAATGTGGAAGTCTTATATTATAACAAAATTAGTGATGAAAACTTAAGAAGTAATGACTTTGCTGTAAAGCTAAAAACAACAGGTGATGATGAAGTAATTATTTGTAGAACAGACTCTAATGATTCTTTTGATAATATTTATCAAGAAATAAATAGAAAGGCTAAAGATTATACAGGGAAAAAGGAATTTCAGGAGGATGATGAATTAAAAATACCTTATATAAATTTAGATACTGTAATTAACTATGATGAACTATGTGGAAAGTTTATAGAAGAAACAAATGGGCTTTACTTAAGAAATGCCATACAAAATGTAAAATTTTCTTTAAATGAAAAAGGTGGAAATTTAACAAGTGAAGCAGGAATTCAAGATATGTATTTAAGCGTGGGAATGGAAACAAGATATTTTTATTTAGATAATAATTTTATAATATTCTTAAAAGAAAAAGATAAAGATAAGCCATATTTTGCACTAAGAATTACTAATACAGATTTATTAGAACCATTTTAATAAGAACATAAGAAATGCTGTTTTTGGGGACGGGGTCAAAAAACAACACTGAATTGTTAGATAAATATTGATTTTCTCCTTAAAATTGTGGTAAAATAATAATATCTTAATTT
>CALXCH010000009.1 GCA_944386735.1 uncultured Clostridia bacterium | reverse complement strand
ATAACATATGGAGATTTAGCAAAAGAATTAGATGATGCAAATGCAGACCAAATAGATAAAGTTTTTGATGCTTTTGAAGAAATGGGAGTTAGTTTAAATGATGATTTAGACGAAGAACCAGATATAGATGATTTGAAAGAAGTAGAAGATTTAAAACTAGATGAAATAACAGATGATACAAGTTATGAGGGAATAAATGTAGATGATCCAGTTAGAATGTATCTAAGAGAAATAGGAAGAATACCTCTTTTAACATATGATCAAGAATTAGATTTAGCAAAGAAAGTACTAAAGGGAGATGAAGAAGCAAAACAAAAATTAGCAGAATCAAACCTAAGATTAGTTGTAAGTATTGCTAAAAAATATGTGGGAAGAGGAATGTTATTTTTAGACTTAATCCAAGAAGGAAATATGGGATTAATAAAAGCAGTAGAAAAGTTTGATTATACAAAAGGATTTAAATTTAGTACTTATGCTACTTGGTGGATTAGACAGGCAATTACAAGAGCTATTGCTGATCAAGCAAGAACAATAAGAATTCCAGTTCATATGGTAGAAACAATAAACAAATTAATAAGAACATCAAGACATTTACTTCAACAATTAGGAAGAGAGCCAACGCCTGAAGAAATTGCACAAGAAATGGAAATACCAGTAGAAAAAGTAATGGAAATTCAAAAAATAGCTCAAGACCCAGTATCATTAGAAACACCAATTGGTGAAGAAGACGATAGTCACTTAGGAGATTTTATTCAAGATGAAGATAGTCCAGCGCCTCAAGATTCAGCAGCATATACAATGCTAAAAGAACAACTAGAAGAAGTAATGAATACTTTGACACCAAGAGAAGCAAAAGTATTGAAGTTAAGATTTGGATTAGAAGATGGAAAAGCAAGAACACTAGAAGAAGTAGGACGTGAATTTGATGTAACAAGAGAGAGAATAAGACAAATAGAAGCAAAAGCTTTAAGAAAATTAAGACATCCAAGTAGAAGTAAAAAATTAAGAGACTATATGACTTAAAATAGTTAAATAACAAATTATACGGAGGAAAAAATGGAGCAAGTAGTAAATTTTATAGAAAGTGTAAAAACATTGCAAGTTATTGATATAGTTGTAGCAATATGTTTGATAGTACTTTTTAAAGTATTGAGTCCAAGCATATCATATATGATTATAAAATTATTTAAATTTAATGCAAAGAGCAAAAAAGCAATTAAAGAAAGTGCATTTTATACTCCTTTAAAAGTATTTATTACAATACTTGGAGTATATCTTGCAGTACTATTTTTAGATGGACCACTTAATTTGCCAGACAATGTAATGAATGTAGTTACAAAAGCATTTCAGATAATTAGTGTGATAGCATTTGCAAAAGCATTAGCATCAAGTTTTACAACAAAATCTACATTAATAAAGAAACTTAGAAAAAATTGGAAGAATGATGTAGAAGATTCAATGCTTGAGTTTGCATTAAAAGTTGTAAGAGCGATAATATATGTAATAGCATTATTTGTAGTACTTGCAATCTTACAAATAAACTTAAGTGGATTAGTTGCAGGTTTAGGAATAGGTGGTATTATAGTAACACTTGCAGCACAAGATACAGCAAAAAATATCTTTGGAGGAATAGTATTATTTATAGATAAACCATTTAATGTAGGAGATTGGATACAAACGCCTAATTATGAAGGAACAGTAGAAGACATGACATTTAGGACAACTAGAATTAGAAATTTTGAAAATTCAGTAGTAAATATTCCAAACTCAACAATAGCAGACTCAGCTATAATAAACTGGAGTAAGATGGAAAAAAGAAGATATAAATTTAGTTTATCATTTCCTTTAGAAACAACAGCAGAACAAATGGAAGTTATTTCTAATAAGATAAGAGAAATGTTAAAAAGTAATCCACAAGTTATAGATGAAGATATAATAATATCTTTTGACGAAATAACAGATAGTGGGTTATCACTACTTGTTTATATGTTTGTCGTACCAACAGGTTATAACGATTATATAATGTTAAAAGATGAAATAAATAAAAATATTATAACAATATTACATAACCTAGGAGTAGACTTATCTTATCCAACGACTTCAGTATATATAGAAAAACAATAATAAAAATGATTAAAAAATAAAATTAGTAAATAAAGCAATGAGATTTTGGAATTTGTCTAAAATCTCATTTTTTCAATAATTAGTTCACATTATAGACATAAAAGGTCTTTATAATATATAATATATGTGAAAAAATAAAAAAGGAGTAAAGCAATGGTTAATAATTGTATTTTAGTTGTAGATGACGAGCAAAGAATGAGAAAACTAATAAAAGACTTTTTAGTAGCTAAAGGATTTAGTATATTAGAAGCGGAAGATGGAGAAAAGGCATTAGAAGTTTTCGAAGAAAATAAAAATAAAATAAGTCTTATTCTATTAGATGTAATGATGCCAAAATTAGATGGCTGGTCTGTTTTAAGGCAAATAAGACAAGAATCAAAAGTCCCAATAATAATGCTTACAGCAAGAGGAGAAGAACAAGATGAATTATTTGGGTTTGAACTTGGTGTTGATGAATATATATCAAAACCATTTAGCCCTAAAATCTTAGTTGCAAGAGTAGAAGCAATATTAAAAAGAACCAATAAAGATCCTAAAGAAGTAAAGGATTATGGCGGAATAGAAATAGATAAAGAAGGAAGAACTGTTAAAGTAGATGGAAAACCAATAGAATTAAGCCTAAGAGAATATGAATTATTAGTTTATTTAGTAGAAAATGAAAATATAGCACTATCAAGAGATAAAATATTAAATAATGTGTGGAACTATGATTATTATGGAGATTCAAGAACAATCGATAGTCATATAAAGAAAATAAGACATAAACTAGGGAAAAAAGGAAAATATATAAAAACAATAAGAGGAGTAGGATATAAATTCGAAACAAAATAATAAAAAGAGGGAGAAAAAATGAGCAAAAAAGTTAATCCTTTTAAATCAGTAAGAGTAAAATTGTTCTTAACTTTATCAATTATTATAATAGGAATTATATTGTTTTTGATATTGTTGAATAACTTTGTATTTGGACAGTTTTATTTATATAGTAAAAGAAATGCTTTAAAATCAGTATATCAAACTGTAAATGATTATTATAATAATGGAGAAATAGGAGATTTATCAAATGAGCTAGAACAAGTAGCAGTTAAAAACAATTTTGATATTTTAATTAGAAATGACCAAAATGTAAATGTGTATACCTCTAATAAAGATTTTTTGTCAACATATGGCGAAATGAATGAGATGACAAGTAGATTTAATACTGGTGCAGGAGAAGTAATTGAAGAGAATAATAATTTTATTATAAGTAGAATAAAAGACACTAAAAATGGACTTACATATATATTGCTTGCGGCGACACTTGATAATGGTTATTTACTATATATAAGAATACCAATAACTTCAATACAAGAAAGTGTAAAAATTTCAAACAATTTTTTATATTTAATAGCAGGATTTGCAATACTAATTGCAGCTGTTATGGTATCATATGTATCAAGAAAATTCACAGAACCAATCTTAGAATTAAATTCAATTGCAAAAAAGATGGCAAACTTAGATTTTAGTCATAAGTATAGAACAACAGATGCAGATGATGAAATAAATAACTTAGGTAAAAGTATAAATTTAATGTCAGATAAACTAGAAAGAACAATAAAACAATTAAGAGCAACAAATATTGAACTAGAAAAAGACATAGAAGAAAAATCAAAACTAGATGAAATGAGAAAAAGTTTTATATCAGATGTATCACATGAACTAAAAACACCAATAGCATTAATACAAGGATATAGCGAAGGTTTGCTTGAAAATGTAAATACAGATCCAGAAAGTAGAAAATTCTATGCAGAAGTAATTTTAGATGAAACAAATAAAATGGATAAGTTGGTAAAAGAATTACTAGAACTTATGAAACTTGAGTATGGTAAAAGAGAATTTACTGATACTACATTCAATATTGTAGAAGTAGAAAAAGAAGTAATAAGAAAATCACAAGTAATGCTAGATGAAAATCAAGTAGAAATAAAACTAGAGACACCAGATGAAATAAATGTAGTAGCAGATGATTTTTATATAGAACAAGTAGTTACAAACTATTTTACAAATGCTATAAAACATGTAGAAGAAGTAAATGGTAAGAAAATAATAAAAATAGAAAATGTAGTAGATGTAGAAAAAAATAAAGTAAGAGTAAAAGTATTTAATACAGGAAAACAAATACCAGAAGAACATTTAAATAGAATTTGGAATAGATTTTATAAAGTAGATGCATCAAGAAATAGAAAAGATGGTGGAACAGGTATAGGATTAGCTTTTGTAAAAGCGATAATGAGTAACTATGGAAATAGTTATGGAGTAGTAAATAAAGAAGATGGAGTAGAGTTCTATTTTGAACTAGAGTTAAAAATATAAAACTGTTTTTTAGGACGGGGTCAGAAAACAGTTTATAATATAAGAATAAGAGCATATAATTTAAGGTATAAAATGAGATGATGAGTTCATCTCATTTTTCTTATTAATGAATATGTCATTTTATGTCGAATACTGCGATGAAAAGTTCTTTACAAATTAGAAAAAATGTGTTATTATACATAAAGAGTTAACTCAGAACAATTTTTATCAAATTAATTGTATTTGAATTTTTATTCTAAAAAATTCCAGAAAGGAAAATCAATTGAATAAGGAGGAAATATATAGAATGTTTCGTTATAGTTCTATATATATTAATGTACTCAGTCTTTTTATATCTCTAGTTATTTTTGTTGTTTCACAATTATTTTTTTCAAATTATGAGACTTTTACACATAAAAGTTCGTTAAAAGCAGGGTTTGAAGTCGAGAATACCTTGCAAGAAACAAATGAAAAAGAAGTTATTCAAGAAAAATCTGAGGAAGAGAAAAATATGTGGTATTTGGAGATACCAAAGATAAACTTAAGAGCGGATATAAAAGAAGGAACTACAAAAGAAATAATGGAAAATTACATAGGACATTTTGAAGAAACTAAAAAGAATAAAGGAAATGTGGGGCTAGCAGCACATAATAGAGGTTATAAAAACAACTACTTTGCAAGATTAAAAGAATTAAAAGAAGGAGATAGTATTTTTTATAACTATCAAGGAGATACAAAAGAATACTTAGTTACAAAACATATTATTATTAAAGATACTGATTGGAGCTATTTGGAAGATACAGATGAAAACACTATAACACTAATTACGTGCGTAGAAAATGAACCAGAATATAGAAGATGTATTCAAGGAGAAGAAAAAATAAAAAATGAGGAGGAATAATTTGGAGAATAACAATTTAACAAAATTTAAGAAAAAAATATTTATAAAAAATAAAATTAAAAAACTATTTATAGTAATAATTTCATTACTAATGAGCTTTTTAGGACTTACAAGCATTGCTTATGCAGGAAATATTAATTCAGCACATATCTATTTAGTAGGAGATTGTGGCAGTTTACTTACTTACAAAGGTTCTCCTATTAAAGTAAGTTATGTAGAATATACAGAAGGAGGTGTACATTATCCAGCATATTGCTTAGATGCTGCAAAACCAGGAGCTGAAACACAAGAATATACAGTTTCAGTAAGTAACGCAATAAATGATGTGGGCTTATGGAGAAGAATTATTAATGGATATCCATATAAAACAATAGAAGAATTAGGTGTTGCAACAAAAGAAGAAGCTTTTACTGCAACGAAGCAAGCAGTTTACTGTTATTTATATAATCATAATCCAAGTGATTATGGAGCAATAGGTGAAGCAGGAGAAAGAACATTAAATGCTTTTAGAAAAATAATTAATGATGCCGAAAATTCTAGTGAAACAAAAATATCTAGTACAGTTACTATAAATAAAGATAATGCAGAATGGAAACAAGATGAGCTAGATAAAAATTATGTATCAAAAACATATAGCGTAGCAGCTGGAACAGATATATCTAATTATAAAATAACAGTAGCAAGAGAAAATGGAGCTGATTTAGCCGGAATAAAATTAACAGATGAAAATAATCAAGAAAGAATAGAATTTATGCCGGATGAAAAATTTAAAATATTAATTCCTATCAAAAATTTAACGGAGAACGGAAAAATTAATTTAACAGTAGAAGCACAAGTTAAAACAAAACCAGTATTATATGGAACAGCACCAGATAGTGGTTACCAAGATTATGCTTTAACTGCAGCAATTTATGAAGATGGAACGGGAAATATTAGTGATTCATATTTTAAAAATGAAACAAAAATTACAGTTATAAAAAAAGACCAGGAGAGTGGAGAAACCATAACGGGAGTTGAATTTGAATTATTAGATAAAAATAAAGAACCTGTTTATACAGACTTAAAAACTAATGAAGAGGGCAAAATAGAAATACTTAATTTAGTTCCTGGTACTTATTATTTAAGAGAAACAAAAACAATTGATGGCTATGAACTTTATGACCAATTAATTAAAGTTGATTTAAGCTTAAATCAAGAAGTTACTGTTACTGTAAATAATAGAAAAGAAGATGTACCAGAAATTGAAACAAAAAATCAAACAAGTAAAGAAGTAAGAAGCTCAGAAGTTAAAAAATTACCTGTAACAGGTATGTAATAAAAAATCAAATAGTAATTATTATATAGTTACTATTTGATTTTCTTTTTATATTAGTTGAATTTATAGATTGTTTTTGGTACAATATATATGTAATATTTTAAGAAAAAAAGGAGAGTAGATTTTTTAATGTTAGTACAACTCATTGTTTTAGTAATACTTATTTTTATCAATGCATTTTTTGCAGCGAGTGAAATTGCTTTTATTTCATTGAACGATGCTAAAATAGAAAAACAAGCAAAAGAAGGAAATAAAAAAGCAAAACAAATTGAAGGGATGTTGAAATCGCCAAGTAAATTCCTAGCAACGATACAAATAGGAATTACACTTGCAGGATTTTTATCAAGTGCATTTGCCTCAGACGCATTTGCAGCAAGATTATCACCAATATTACATGACGTAATGCCATTTTTTAGCCAAGGAGTATGGAATAGTATATCAATTGTATTAATTACAATTATATTATCATTCTTTACTTTAGTATTTGGAGAATTAGTTCCAAAGAGACTAGCCATGAAATATTATGAAAAAATATCATTTGGAAGTATTGGTATAATTCGTGCAATTTTTATTATAACATCACCATTTGTAAAATTATTAACTTTTGTTACAAATGCTATTTCCAAAATGTTTGGTGTAGCTGAAACAGATCAAGAACAGATAACAGAAGAAGAAATCAAAATGATGGTTGACCAAGGTGAAGAAAGTGGAACTATTAAAGAGGAAGAAAAAGAATTAATAAATAATGTATTTGAATTCAATGACATAACAGTATCTGAAATTATGAGACACAGAAAAGATATATTTGCTGTAGATATAAATATAAGTAAAGAAGAATTAATGGAAGAATTAGAAAAAGAAGAATTTCGTTATAGTAGAATACCGGTATATGATGAGACCATAGATGAAATAAAAGGTATTTTATATGTTAAAGATGTATTAAAAAATATTGATAAAAAATCATTTAAAGTAAAAAATGTAGTTAAAGAAGCTTATTTTGTATCGCAAAATAGATTAATAAATGAAGTATTTAAAGAATTGCAAAAAAATAAAACACAGATTGCAATTATAGTAGATGAATATGGTGGAACAGCAGGATTAATAACAATGGAGGATATACTAGAAGAATTAGTTGGAGATATCTATGATGAATACGATAAAGTAGAAAAAGAATATGAAAAAATAGATGATAATACATATTTATTATCAGGAAGTCTTCCAATTTATGATGTTAATAAATTGTTAGATGCAAAAATTCCAGAAGGGGATTATGATACTTTATCTGGATATTTGCAAGAAGAATTAGGAAGAATACCAAAAGATGAAGAAAATCCTATAATTGAAACAGATAGAGTAACATATAAAATTGAAGAATATGAAGATAAAAGAATAATAAAGGTAAAGGCTTGTAAAAATAATATAGAAGAAGATGAAACACAAGAAGAAAAAGAAGAATAAAGGAAGGATTAAAAAAATGAAAAGAAATTTTATAATTCGTAATATTATAATTGCGGTATTAGTAATAGCAATCATTGTAGGAGTTTCTGTATATTTTATATATAAGAATGCTAGAGAGTATGAAGTAGAAAAAGTAAGTACTTACAATTATTTTGTTTTAAAGAAAGATAATTTATCAGGAGTAATAGATAGAAGCGGAAATACAATAGTTGATGCAAACTATGATGATGTAATAATACCAAATCCAGAAAAAGCTTTATTTGTATGTTATGAGGGTGATAATACAAAAGTTTTAAATGAAAGAAAAGAAGAAATATTAACAGATTACCAAGATGTAGAACCAATACGATTACAAAATATTTCTAGTGATTTAATGTATGAAAAAAGTGTATTAAGATATGAACAGGATGGAAAATTTGGTCTTATTAATTTTGAAGGAAAAAGAATAACAAAACCAATATACGAATCAATTGAAGGTTTACCATATAAAGAAGGAGAATTACTAGTTAAGCAAGATGGAAAATATGGAGTAATTAATATTAAAGGTAATAATTTAGTAGATATTAAATATGATCAAATTACAGTAGATGGATATTATACACCTGAAAATAATTATAAGTTTGCAGGATATATTGTGTCTAATACAACAGATGAAGGATATAGATATGGATATATAAATTATGATGGAAAATTATTGTTGGAGCCAGAATATAATCAGTTATCTAGGGTAATAGGAATAGCAGATAATCAAAATGCTTATATAATATGTGCTAAAAATGGCCAATATGGAGTTATGAAAAATGATGAAGAATTAATACCAAATGAATATCAATCTATTGACTATGATGAAAGTAATAAGTTATTTACAATAGAAAAAAGTAAAAAATTTGGAATTGCAAATCTAGAAGGAAATGTAATTGTACCAACAGAATATAGTCAAATAGATATTACTGGTATATATCTATATGCAAAAAATGCTCAAGGAACTACGGTATACAATAGTGATGGAACACAAGCAAATATAGATACAAATATTGCGATATTAAATACTTCAAATGAAAAATATAAAATAAGAATTGATAATAGAGATGGAACAAAATATGGTGTAATAAATAAAGATGGAGAACAAATAATAGAAGAAAAGTATAGTTATATTGAATATTTATTTGATAATTACTTTATTGCAAGTAATGAACAATCTAAACTAGGTGTAATAGATGATCATGACAATTTTAAGATAGAATTAGATAATGATGCACTTCAAAAAATAGATGGAACAAATGTTATACAAGCAAGTACAACAGCAGATAGTATGACAAAATTATATTCAAAAGATATGACAGAAGTTTGTGAGATGATGAATGCAAACGTAGAAGTTAGAAATAATTATATTAAAATATCTAATGATACAGAAACTAGATACTTCGATAAAGATGGTAAAGAATTGAAAAATACAGAAGTATATCCAAATAATACTCTATTTGCTAAAAAAGAAAATGACAAATGGGGATTTACAGATAAAAGTGGAAATACAGTTGTAGAAGCTAAATATGATAAAGTTACAGAATTTAATGAATATGGATTCGCAGGAGTAAGGCTAAATGGTAAGTGGGGAGTTGTAAATTCAAAAGGTGAAGAAGTTTTAGCTCCAACTTATACTTTAAATGAAGAAACAGAACCATATTTTATAGGAAAATATTATCAAGTAAAATACGGCTTTGGAGAAGTTTATTATGCTGATGCAAATAATACTCAGGAAACACAAACAACAATAGAAGAAGCAACAGAACCAATAGACCAAACTACAAATGAAACAACAAATATAAAAACAGATGTAGTACAAAATACGACAATAAATGTTACAGCAAATACAACAAATAATGAAATAACAACAGAATAAAAATATAAAGGTTGCGAAAGCAGCCTTTTAATGTTCGAAGAAATCAAAACTGAATAAGAGGTAAAAAGATAATAATTAGCTAATAAAAATTTAGAAAAAGCTAAAAAAGATAAAAAATTATATAAAAATATTTCAAAGTTACTAGAAATAGTAACTTTTTTTATGTTTAAAAAATAAAAATAAGTAAATACTATTAAAAAGGAAAGAAGTGGTATTTTGAAATTAGGATTAGCATTATCAGGTGGAGGAATAAGAGGCATAGCTCATGCAGGTGCATTGAAGGCATTTGAGGATAATGGTATTTCTTTTGATGTAATAGGTGGAACAAGTGCAGGAGCGTTGATAGCATCTTTGTATGCTGTTGGGTATTCACCTTCTTATATATTTGAAGCATTTAAAATATATTCAAAAGAAATAGTTGGGTTAAATTCTGGGTATGTGTTTTCTCGTATTTTTGGCAAAGAAAATAAGGTTTCAGGGTTAAAAACAGGTTTAAGCTTAGAAAAAGTATATAATAAACTAGCACTAAGGAAAGGTGTAAGCAAGGTAGGAGAAGTATCAGGTAGAATTCTTTTAATGACAGCAGTGGATGTAAAAAATGCTAAGGAATATATATTCACAAATAGTGTACCAAATGTGGAAAATACTGATAAATATATAACAGATATATCAATAGGAAAGGCAGTAAGAGCAAGTAGTAGCTTTCCAGCAATATTTTGTCCTTGTGAATTTAAAGGACATAGCTTTTATGATGGAGGAATATTGGATAATGTACCAGTACAAGAAGTTAGAAAACAAGGAGCAAATAAAGTAATTGCAATAAACTTTAAAGCAGATGATGTAGATAGTTCTAGTAATATTATGGACTTAGGAATGCGAACATTAGATATAATGGGAAATAAAATTTCAGAAGATAGTTTAGCAACAAGTGATTTTGTACTTACAATAGAAACAGATAAAACAGGATTATTTGATATAGAGAAATTAGATAGTTGTTATAAATATGGTTATAATGCGGTAATTAAAAATTTTGAAAAAATTAAACAAGTTTTAGAAATAAAGTGAATATAATATTAATAATGTTATTCATTTTTAGTTTAATTTGATTTTTCGGAGGAAATTTTATGAAAATTAGATATTTTGACCATGCTGCAACAACACCTGTAAAGGAAGAAGTACTTGAGGAAATGTTACCTTTTTTAGGTGAAAAATGCGGAAATCCATCTTCTATTTATTCTTTAGGAAGAGAGGCTAAAAGAGCAATTGAGGAAGCAAGAAGAAGAGTTGCTTTGTTAATAAATTGTGAGCCAAATGAAATATATTTTACAGCTGGAGGTTCAGAAAGTGATAATATGGCAATAAAAGGAATAGCTTATGCAAATTCTAGAAAAGGAAAACACATAATAACATCTAAAATAGAACATCCAGCAGTATTACATACTTGTCAAAAACTAGAAAGATATGGGTTTAAAGCAACATATTTAAATGTTAATAAAGATGGAATAGTGGATTTAGAAGAACTAAGAAGAAGTATTAGAAATGATACAATATTAATTAGTATAATGAGTGTTAATAATGAGATAGGAACAATACAGCCTGTTGACGAAATTTCTCGTATTGCAAAAATGTATAATATTGTATTTCATACAGATAGTGTGCAGGGAGTTCGGACATATTCCAATTGATGTAAAAAAGATGGGAATTGATATGTTATCATTATCAGGGCATAAACTATATGCACCAAAGGGAATAGGAGCACTATATATTAAGAATGGAATAAAAATAGAAAAATTAATAGATGGTGGACATCAGGAAAGAGATAAAAGAGCAGGGACAGAAAATGTACCTGGAATGGTGGGCTTAGGAAAAGCTTGTGAAATTGCAAGAAATAATTTGTTGGAAAGTATGGAATATTTACAAGAGTTAAGAGATTATTATATAAATTTAGTTGAGAAGAAAATACCTATTGCCATTTTAAATGGTTCTAGAAAATTAAGAGTTACAAGCAATAGCAATTTTTCATTTAGGGGAATAGATGGGCAAAGTCTAATTTTAAAATTAGATGCAAAAGGTATATGTGCTTCTGGTGGTTCTGCATGTTCTGCTGGAGATTCTAGCCCATCACACGTATTAAAGGCAATAGGATTGTCTGATGAGATGGCAAAGGGAGCATTAAGAGTAACATTTGGAGAGTCAAATACTAAAGAAGATGTAGATTATTTAGTAGAAAGTATAGAAGAAGCAATTAGAGAGCTAAGTTAATTAGCTCTCTAAAACTGCGATAGCACATTTTATTCCATCAACTGCTGCTGACATAATTCCACCTGCATATCCTGCGCCTTCGCCACAAGGATATATTCCTAAAATATTAGAAACTAAATTTTCATTTCTTGGAATTTTAACAGGTGAAGAACTTCTTGTTTCTACTCCTGTTAAAATAGCGTCTGGGTCTGCAAAGCCTTTTAATTTAGTGTCAAAATAAGGAATACTCTGTTTTAAAGTGCTTGTTACAAATGTAGGCAAAATTTCTTGTAAATTAGATAAAGTACTACCTGGTAAATAGCTAGGTTTAACCTTTCCAATAAATTCTGATTTTTTATTATTTAAAAAATCTTCTACTCTTTGAACAGGTGCAAAATAATTCTTGCCGCCTAAATTAAATGCTTTCTCCTCTAAATCCTTTTGAAAGTAAATCCCAGCAAGGGGAGAATTACTTTTAAAATCATCAGGTGATACATTTACTAAAACTGCTGAGTTTGCATTTTTACCATTTCTTAAGAAATTACTCATACCATTTGTAACAATTGTATTTTCTTCACTAGAAGATGCAATAACAACGCCGGCCTGGGCACATACAAAAAGTATAACATGAACGACCATTAGGTAAATGGTATGATAGCTTGTAATCAGCAGGAGGAAGTTTTAATTTACTATTTCCATATTGAGCTTTGTTTATATCTTCTTGTAAATGTTCAATTCTAACACCAACAGAAAAGTTTTTCTTTTCCATGTTGATTCCTTTTTCATATAATTTTTGGAACGTATCTCTTGAACTATGGCCAATTGCTAAAATTATATGAGAAGCACTTATTTCATAAGTAGAATTTGTATCTTTGCAAATAACAGAAGAGATTTTATTATCATTAATATTAAAATCAATAACTTTAGTATTAAATAAAAACTTTCCTCCTTTTGAAATAATATATTCTCTCATATTTTTTATTACTTTAATTAATTTATCAGTACCAATATGTGGTTTTGCTAAATATAAAATTTCTTCAGGAGCTCCAAAGTTTACGAATTCTTCTAATACTTTTTTACAAAAAGGAGAATGTATACCTGTTGTTAACTTACCATCTGAAAAAGTTCCAGCACCACCTTCACCAAATTGTACATTTGATAAGGTATCAAGCTTTCCAGTTTTTCTAAAAACTTCAACTTGTTGTTCTCTTTCTTCAACTGGAGAGCCTTGTTCGATAACAATAGGCTTAATTCCATTTTGAATTAAAGTAAGAGCAGAAAAAAGACCACTTGGACCGCTTCCGATTACAACTACTTTTTTACTATTTAAATTATTTATTTTAATACTTGGAAGACTAATCTTTTTTACTTTATCAAATTTATTATATTTACTTTCATTCTTAAGTTTTAAATCAATAGAATAATTATAATGAACATTGTCCTTTTTTCTAGCATCAATAGATTTTTTTACAATATGCCATTCTATAATATCGTTTTTATCAATTTTAAACTTTTTGGTTACAACATTTATTAAGTTATTATTATCTAAATCTTCATATATTTTTATATTAGTAATTCTTATCATATCTTACTCTCCCAATAATTTAAAGAAATTATATAACTATTATAGCATAGTTTTAATTTATATGCTATAATAATTCAAAATGAGAGAAAATAAAAAGGATATAGATAAATGGAAAAGTGGAAAGATAGAACTAAAAAATTAATAGGTGAAGTTGCTTTAGAAAAATTAGAAAATGCAAAAGTAATAATATATGGAATTGGCGGAGTTGGTTCATTTGCAGTAGAGGGATTAGTAAGAGCAGGTGTTGGAAACTTAAGTTTAGTAGACCCTGATAATATAGATGTAACTAATATAAATAGACAAATACATAGCAATGTAAATACAGTAGGACAAAGTAAAATAGAGGTTATGAAAAAGAGAATTTTAGAAATAAATCCACAAGCAAGTGTAAAGATTTATAATCCTAAAAATTTGGATTTTGAAGAACAAGAATTAATAGATGAAAGTTATTCATATGTAATAGATGCAGTAGATACAGTTAAAACTAAAATTAATATAATAGAAAGAGCAAAGAAAATGGGAGTCCCTGTTATTTCAGCAATGGGGGCAGGAAATAAATTAGATGCGACTAAATTTGAAGTAGCAGATATCAATAAAACAGACGTATGTCCATTAGCAAGAACAATTAGAAAAGAATTAAGAAAAAGAAATATAAAAGATGTTAAAGTTGTTTACTCAAAAGAAGAACCAGTGGTAAAAGAAAAAACTCCAGCAAGTATTTCATATGTTCCATCAGTTTGTGGATTAATAATTGCAGGAGAAGTTATAAAAGATATTATAAAATAAAAATGAGGAATCAGATGAAGGAAAATAAAGTAATAAAAGTAATTAATTTTATAATGAAGATATTCTGGATTTTTATTCTAGGGAGTGTATTTGGTTTCGTGGCAGAAATGTTATATGCAACAGTATATACAAGAACTTTAGTAATTAGACGAGGTTTGATATATGGGCCATTTGTACAAGTATATGGAATGGGTGCAGTTGCTTATTATTTTTTAATTACTAAATATAAAGAACCAAAAGATGCATTTTTTGCAGGAATGATAATGGGTGGTGTTTTAGAATATTTATGTTCATTCTTCCAAGAGATATTATTTGGAACTATCTCTTGGGATTATAGTAACTTTTTCTTTAATTTAAATGGAAGAACTTGTTTACTTTATTGTGTATATTGGGGAATAATAGCAGTAGCATTTTTAAAGATTGTATACCCTTGGCTAGAGAAAATAGAACCACTTCTTTATAAAAAAGGTATTAGAATTTTCACAGTATTTTTGATGATATTTATGACTTTTGATATTACAATATCAGCTTTAGCATCAAATAGGCAGAGTGAGAGAAGGAAGAATATACAACCTAAAAATGATTTAGACATCTTTTTAGATAAAGCATATCCAGATGAATTTCTAGATAGGATTTATAATAATAAAAGAAATGTAGAGTAGTAGGAGATAAGAGAATGGATAAAAAAATTGAAAAGATAATTAGATTAGATGAACAAATAGATAGTATGGCATTACAAGGAACAACTGCTTATCAATTTGGAACAAAACAAGAGTTAGGTGTAGTTGATAAGAAAATATTAGAATATTACCAAGAAATGTTAGATGTAATAATAGAATTATTAAAGGAAAAAGAAACAAAAGATATAAAAGTAGTAGATAATATGTTAAAAAATTATAGTAGTAGTGCAAGCAAAATGATTGAAGATTTTGTGGAACTATTACAATATTATGGCGAATTTGCAGATGAAATTTTAAAAGATGAAATAGAGATATTAAGTAAAATAGATAATAATATCGAATTAAGTAAAGAACTTAAGAAGACTATTTTAGTAGAATTAGCAGATAGCTATTTTAGATTTGGGGAAGAAGAAAGAGCAAGAGAGATATTATTTAACTATATAAAAGAAAATCCAGATGAAGATGATCCTTATATGTGTATGCAAAATTGGTATATATATTATAAACCTAATTATGATAAATTAGCAGAAGTAATAGATTTAGCAGAAATGAATAATCATACTTTAGTTACAGACTTTGGTTATGATGAATTAATAAAATATTATGGAGAAATTGGTGACATTAAGAAAAAAGAAAAATATGAAGAATTATATAAAAAGTGGCAAGAAAAAATGAGAACAATGGAAATATAAATGTAAAAGAATGGTTATGATTTAAGGCATTTAAAAGCTTGAAAAAAATATATTTTGAAAATAATAATTCTGTAGTTTTATATACAAAATGGTACAATATGTGACCAATGGGCTTTTTAACTCCTTTTACTAAATATATAATATGAAATATATATTAGGTAAGGGAGTTGTTTTTTATGGAATTAAAAGAAGAATTGTTAGATGAAGAAAATGAAAAAATATTAAGTAGACTTGATAATATGATTGGATTAAGTAAAAACAAAAGTATTTTAAGAAATATTATTAGATTTTCAAAACTTATGAATAGATATGACTGGGAGATTAAATATGAAAATTATAATATTATAATAAGAAATGAGTCAGCTTATAACTTATATGAAGAATTAATTTCTGTGATTGCTGAAATTTATTATAAAAACAAAATAATATTAAATCCTAAAATTTTATATTTAAATTTAGAAAAAATAGACGTAAAAAGTTTTGATACAAGAACAATAGAAGAAGGAATTATTGTAATAAATTTTAGTAATCAGAGAAGCGATTTGTTAAAACTAAAAAATACACTAAATGAATTTATTGATAGAATGCCTGAAAAAGCTTTTATTATATTAGAAGATTATTTTATAAAAGGAGAAGTAAATGCAATACTAAATAGATGTGCATCTTGGGCGATGAAGATAGAAAGCATTTCAACACAAGAAAAAGAACAATATATAAAAAAGTTTATGCATTCAAATAAATTAATTTATAGTAATGAAATAATCAAAGAGTTGTCTAATAAGCCATATTGGAAAATAAAAAATGATATGATAAATATTTTTGTAAATTGTAAAATGAAAAATGAAAATGATGTTTCTAAAATATTAAAAATAGATAATAATAAATTTGTTAAAAAACAAAGTAAGGATAAATGTGGATTAGAAGAATTAGATAATTTGATAGGATTAGAAGGTGTTAAAGAACAAATTAAAAAGGTTATTAATTATATAAAAACAAGTAAAAATCGTAAAAACATGCCAATGTTACATATGTGTTTTAATGGCAATCCAGGAACTGGAAAGACAACAGTTGCAAGGATAGTTGGAAAAATCTTTGCTGAAGAAAAAATATTGTCTGATAAAAATATATTTGTTGAGGCTCAAAGAAAAGATTTGATAGCACAGTATGTTGGGCAGACTGCACCAATGACACAAAGTATGATAGATAGATCATTAGGAGGAGTTTTATTTATTGATGAGGCATATTCAATAGCATCATATATACAAGATGAGACAGGAGGTGATTATGGTGCAGAATGTGTAGCAACGTTATTAAAAGCAATGGAAGATAATAGAGATAATCTTTGTGTAATTCTTGCAGGTTATACAGAAGAAATGGAACATTTGTTAAACACAAATCCAGGTTTTGAAAGTAGAATACAATTTAAAATTAATTTTCCCGATTATACGGAAGAAGAATTATATGAAATATTCAAACAATTATGTAGGAAGGAAAATTACAAATTGTCAAGCAATATAAAACCATTTTTGATAGAACATTTTAATAAAGCAAAACAAGCAGCAAATTTTTCTAACGCAAGATATGTTAGGAGCATTTTTGAGAAGATAAAAATAGAGCAAGCAAATAGAGTAAGTTTAGAAAAGAATAATATTAATTTGATAAAAAAAGTAGATGTTGAGAACGTAATCTCTAATTTTGAATGTAAAGAACAAAATAAAAAAGTAATAGGGTTTGCGTGTTAAAGGAAAAAAATCTAAAAGTAAAATTAAAAATATATTATTGCTAATAAAAATTTATAAAAAATGAAAAAAGAAATGTGACTTGTAAGTTATGTTTCTTTTTTGTTGTTATGCTGTTTTTTGACCCCGTCCCAAAAAACAACATAGAAAACTTATGAGTTCTAACAATAAAAATACAAGAATACAATTAAACAAAAGTATTCTTGAAATAAAAGGAGAAAGAAGCAATATGAAAGGTATATCAATAGAGGAGCGTAGTGTAATACTCGCACATTATATTATAGAATCAAAAGATACGGTAAGAGGAGCAGCTAAGAAGTTTGGAATAAGTAAAAGCACGGTTCACAAAGATGTTTCTGAAAGATTGAAAAAGATAAATCCTGCTTTAGCAAAAGAGGTGAGAGTGGTATTAGATGAAAATAAAGCGGAAAGACACATAAGAGGAGGATTAGCAACAAAAAGAAAGTATGGACATTAATGTGATAAATATCACTTTTCTACATAATAAGACATAAAATATAATAGCCCTATTTTATGAGGTGAAACATTATGAGAAAAATTAGAAAAGGAGATATTGTAGGAAGAAAATCATATGGCAAAGATATTTATTTTAAAGTTAACCATATAATAGAAAAAACAAATGAAAAAGTAGCTATATTAAATGGATTAGTAGAAAGGATAGAAGCGGATAGTCCTATATCTGATTTAGAAATTATACCAAAAGAAGAAGTAAGAAGTAGGCTTGATAAGCTAGATTCGGTTTTAAAGAAAAGAATATTTGTAGCAGATGAAAAAAGAAGCGATGAAAAAATAATATCTGGAAAAATACTTCATTTAGATGGTGATAGAAAATATAGTGAGAAATCTTACAATTATTATAAGAAAGTGGGATTAAATGCTGTTGTGAAAAATATCCCAGAATATAAACAACCAAGAGTTGTAAGGCGTTTATTGGACATATATAATCCAGATATATTAGTAATTACAGGTCATGATGGAATGCTTAAAAGAGGTAGTAGATATAATGACATTTATAATTATAGAAACTCTAGATATTTTATAGAAACTGTAAAAGAAGCAAGGAAATATGATAAAGAAAAACAAAAGAACTTAGTAATATTTGCAGGAGCATGCCAGAGTTATTTTGAGGCGTTGATATCTGCAGGAGCGAATTTTGCATCTTCACCTGCACGTATATTAATAGACTTTTTAGATCCATTGTTAGTGGCAGAAAAAGTAGCGACTACAGAAAAATATAAATATATAACAATAGATGATATAGCATATGAATTACGAGATGGCAAAAATGGAGTAAGTGGTATTGGGGCAAATGGAAAACTTAAGAAGTTGATTTAAGTATAAAAATAAACCAATTTAATATTTGTGTAACATAAATGTAATATAGTTGTAATCTTTCACAAATAAATCCTTGAAAGCCTTGAAAATAAAGAGATACTGAAATTCGACAAGAAAATATGTTCTTTGACATAAAAGGCTAAAAATGCTATAATCAAGCTATCTTAAGGGAAGGTGATAGCATGATTTGTAGATCAGATATAGCAAATCTAAAAACTGATATCTTACAAAAGGAAGGACAAAAGATAATTGTAAAAGGTTCTTTAGGAAGAAGCAAAGCCTTTGAGAAAGAAGCTACAATAGAAAAAGCTTATCCAAATATTTTTGTAGTAAAATATGATGAGAATAATAGAAATGTAACTTATAGTTACACAGATGTTTTAACAAGAACAGTAGAAGTTGAAGTATTTGATGGTGAGTCATATTCTCCATTGATACCACCAGCCCCAGATCCAAAACCAAGAAAAACATCATTATAAGATAGAAAAGCAGAAAATAAATTCTGCTTTTTTTGTTGTTTTATATTGTTTTATATTGTTTTATATTTCCTATTTTATTTTTTATTTTCTAGAATAAAATAAAAACTTCTTTAATATAAATGAATAAAGAATATTAAAGGAGGTTAATTCGAATGGTTGTAGAAACTATAAAAGAAAGTTTATCTGTAAATAAATTAGTTGGGGCAAAGTCAGAAGTTATATTAGTAGAAGGAGATATGATAGTTCCAGATTCTAAGCCAGATATTTTAAATACAATTTGTACAAGTGGGGTAGTTTGTATTTATAAAAAAGAAGTTTTAGAAGGGAAAGTTAGAATTGATGGGAATATTAATACATATATAATGTATATGGCAGAAGATGAAAATGACAAAGTAAGAGGCCTTATGACAACTCTGGATTTTTCGGAAAATATACAAATAACAAATGCTAGAGAGGAGATGAATTGCAAAGTAACTACAAGACTAAAGAGTATAGAAGCAAAAGTAATAAATGGAAGGAAAGTAGGAATAAAAGCAGCAATTGAAGTAGAAGTCAAAGTATATTCTAATGAAGAAGTTGCAATTGTAAATAGTATACCAAATAGTGATGGAATACAAACTTTACAGGAAAATTTAAGAGTAAATTCATTAGTAGGAATGGGAGATAATAAAATCTTTGCAAAAGACACAATAAATATAAATAATGAGGATAACTTAGCAGAAATATTAAAAGCAAATGTATGCATTTGTAACAAAGATGTGAAGATTAGCTACAATAAAATCTTAACTAAAGCAGATGCCGAAATAAAGATAATGTATTTAACAGAGGATAATAGAATAGGAACGGTAGTAGCAATGGTACCAGTTGTTGGTTTTATTGATATACCTGATGTAACAGAAGAAAATATTTGCGATGTTGAATATGAGATAAGAAATATAGTTTTAAAACCAAATTCTATAGAAGAACATTCTATATATGTGGAAATAGAAGTTGGAGTAATGGCAAATGTATATGAAGAAAAAGAAATTAGTTTAATTCAGGACTTATATAGCCCAAGTGAAAATTTAGAGTTTAATCAAAGAAGAATAACAACTATGAGGGAAAAAAGGGTAAATAAAGACACTTTGCAAATAAGAGAAAAAGTCACTTTAGAAGGAATAGGAGATAAAAGTATAATTGATGTAGATGTAGTACCTAGAATTGAAAAAGAACATAAAAAGGAAAGTAAAATTGTATATGAAGGAGAATTAGAACTAAACTTTATTTTATCTAATAGTGAACTTCAAGTAGATACAAGAACTGCTAAAATTCCGTTTGATTATAGTGTTGATAATTTAGAAAATGGAGAAAATATTAATACTAATATGGAAATACAAGTACTAAATCAAGACTTTATTGTTCAAGATGGAGGAGTAGTTACTTGTAATATAGATTTAGGAATGACTATGAATTCATATAGAACTTCAAATATAAATGTTATAGATGAGATTGCAACAAATGGAGAGAGAGAAGAAGAAGATTATAGCATAATAATGTATATTGTGAAAAAAGGTGATTCATTATGGAAAATAGCAAAAGCATTTGGAAGTACAGTTGAAGATATTGCAAGGACAAATGGAATAGAAGATGAAAATGTTATAACTCCAGGACAGAAACTTTTTATACCACATTATACTAGGGTTCCAAGTATGACAAATGTATAAAATATATTCAAGACCTAGGTTAAGACTTCCAAAAGCTATTCAAAATAGAAGTAATAAAAGTAAAAAAATATCTAAAAAGCTGGCTACAATAATTATAATTCTTATAATTGCTTTTAGTACGATGAAATATGTTTTAGATGCTGTTAACCCAATTTTTGATACTTTATGTGAATCAAGAGCAAAATCAATTGCAACTACTGTTTCAAATGAGCAAGCAATAAATGTTATGAAAGATTACACATATGATGATTTATTTACAGTTGAAAAAGATTCTAATGATAATATAACTATGATAAAATCAAATGTAACTAATATGAATGAGATAACTTCTAAAATAGCAATAAACATACAACAAGAGTTAGATAACAAAGGTAGAGAAGATATACAAATAGCACTTCGGAAGTTTTACAGGGTGGAAATTATTATCAGGAAGGGGACCTGGAGTAAAGATTAGGATTTCTTCAATAGGAAATGTTGAAACGACTTTAAAAAGTGAGTTTACGGCCCAAGGGATTAACCAAACATTGCATAGAATTTATTTAGAAGTTGTATGTAATGTGAAGGTTTTAACACCTTTTAAAGATATAGAAAGAAAAATAACAAACCAAGTTTTACTTGCTGAAAATGTAATTGTAGGCCATATTCCAGATAATTATTATAATTTTGAAGGAACGAATGAAAGTGATGCACTTGAAGTTGTGGAATAAGATTTGAGAAGATAGAACTTTTCAAGTCTTATTTTTCGTTTATAGAAATTTTGCTTGATATTACAAAATAAAAAATGTGGAATATATGAAAAAAGAAAATAGAATTTTTAAGGTCGCAATTTGCGACCAGTTAAAAAAATGAAACGTAACAAATAAAAATTTACTTTAAAATAAAAAGTACTTCACACCACAAAACATTTGTTTTATAATAAATAAACAAAATAAAAGGATGTTAAGTAAATGGAAAATGAAGTAAAAAGATTAGAGGTACAAAAAATAGCTACAAATGGAGAAATAAAGAATCTAATATACACAATAAGAGGAAAACAAGTAATGCTAGATAGTGATGTTGCTATGTTATATCATTATGAAACTAAAAATATAAATAAAGCAATGAAAAGAAATATTGAAAGATTTCCAGAAGATTTTTGCTTTCAATTAACAAAAGAAGAATTAGATAAAATGTGGTTCCAAATTGGAACCACATCTAAAAATAATAATTTAAAGTATAGAAGTGGAAAATATCTACCATATGCATATACTGAACAAGGAATATCAATGCTTGCAGGAGTTTTAAAAAATAATATTGCCATTCAAGTTGGTATTAGTATAATAAGAGCGTTTATTGAAATGAGAAAATTTATATCATCAAATGCACAGGTATTTGAAAGATTAACAAATGTAGAGTATAAATTATTAGAACATGATAAAAAATTTGATGAGATATTTGATAGTCTGCAAAAAGAAGAAAATTTTAAACAAAAAGTATTTTTCCAAGGACAAATATATGATGCATATAGTTTAATTGTAAAAATAATAAAAAGAGCTAAATATAAAATAACTATAATAGATAATTATATAGATGAAAGTATATTAGAAATGTTATCTAAGAAAAATAAAGATGTAGAAGTTATAATATTAACATCAAACAAAAGTAATATTATAAATCTAGATGTGAAGAAATTCAATGAAGAATATCCAAGTTTGAAAATTTCAAAAACAAATAAGTTTAACGATAGATTTATACTAATAGATAATAAGGAATTATATCACTGCGGAGCTTCTATAAAGGATTTAGGAAAGAAATGTTTTGGAATAAATAAAATAGAAGATAAAGAAATTATAAATAAATTTATAGCATAAAACTTAATGAGAGTAAAAGATAAAATGTTATTGATAAAATTTAGTAAGTGTGGTAAAATATAAATGTAGTAAAAAGAAAGGTTAAAATGGTGATGAAATGAGCAGTACTAATAAATCAAATAAAACAAAATAAAATTAATCATATTTTGGAAGATTTATTAGTTATGCTTAAAAATATATAAATATAAAAGTATTTCTTTGTAATTTAATAGTATGTTAATGAATTTCTTCTTTAATATGATTCAAAGGAGGAATTTTTTATATGGAAAAAATAATTTTAAGAAATGTTGTGAAATATTATGGAGATAGGAAAATAATAGATATCGATGAGCTTAAAATAAATCAAGGAGAGAAGATTGGAATAGTAGGGATTAATGGAAGCGGAAAATCTACTTTGTTAAATATTATTTCAGGAAAAGTTAAATTAGATGGTGGAAAAGTTATTGTAAATGGAAATATATCATATATAGAACAGCTAAATAATGAAGATACTTTCTTAAGTGGTGGAGAAATAACTAAAAAGAAGATTAATGAAAAGTTAGGAGAACATGCAGATATATTACTTGCAGATGAGCCATCTTCTAATCTAGATATTGATGAGATAGAAAACTTGAAAAGAAAGTTGAAAGAATATAAAGGGACTTTGTGCTTAATTTCACATGATAGAAATTTATTAGATAGTGTTGTAGATAATATTTTAGAAATAGAAAATGGGCAAGTTACTAAATACAATGGAAATTATACTAAATATAAAATAAAAAAGGAGCAAAATTTAAAAAGAAAACAATTTGAGTATGAACAATACATAACCGAAAAGAAAAGATTAGAAATTGCAATAAATAAAGTAAAAAATGAAGCAAAAAGTATGAAAAAAACTCCAAAGAGAATGGGAAATTCAGAAGCAAGACTTCACAAAAGAGGAGTTGAAAATAAAAGGGAAAAAGTAGAAAAAAGTTCAAAAAGTTTAGAAACAAGATTGGAAAAATTAGAAGTAAAAGAAAAGCCAACTGCTAAATATAATATTTTTATGAAGATGCCAGAAAGTTTAAAGGTAAAAAGTAAAATAATTGTAAGTTCTGATAATTTAAAGTTAAAAGTTGGAAACAAAGTACTTTTAGATAATACTAAATTTAATATACAAACAAACTCAAAAACAGCTTTAATTGGTAAAAATGGAGTAGGAAAAACCACTTTAATTAAAGAAATATTAAGTGGAAATTCTAATATTAAGATAAATCCAAGTAGCAAGATCGCTTATTTTAAACAGGACTTAAATAATTTAGATGAAGATAAAAATATTATAGAAAATATTTTAAAAGATACAAGCCAAGATGAAACAACAATAAGGAATATTTTAGCAAGCTTAAATATAAAAGGAAATGGTATATATAAGAAAGTAGAAGTTTTAAGTGGAGGAGAGAGAGTAAAAGTATCACTTACTAAAATTATGACTTCAAATAGTAATTTCTTAATATTAGATGAGCCTACTAATTTCTTAGATATAGAGTCAATAGAAGCACTAGAATATTTAATGAAAGAATTTAAAGGAACTATTCTTTTTGTTACTCATGATAGAAATTTAATTGATAATGTTGCAACAAATATAGTGATAATAGAAAATAAAAAAATAACAGAGTTTGAAGGAAACTATACTAAATATTTAGAATATAAAGAAAACAAAATTAAAAGTGTTAGTAATAATAATTTACTTCTAGATATTAAACTTGCAGAAATTACTTCTAAACTTTCTATTTGTAAAGATGAAAAAGAAAGACAGAAGTTAGAAGAAGAATATAGAGAGTTAATAGGAAATAAATAGAAAACAAAAAACCTTGGAAATAAATCCAAGGTTTGAATTTTATCTTTTTGTAAATTTCAAAGGTTGAAAAACCAATATTTAGAGGACTTTTTGTATATTATAAGTTTATTATGTACTAGACTTAAATAGAGCTTTTTAGCTTTTTTGTAGTAATTTTTATTGTAAAGTATAACCATATTTTGTAAAATTATGAAAAAATATAAAAAGTATTGACAAATACAAACATATGTTTTATAATATACACAAGTAAAAAGGATGTGAAAATATGGAAAATCAATTAAAAATAGTAAATAGTGAAGAAATAAAAAATTTAATATATACAATAAGAGGTAAGCAAGTAATGTTAGATAGTGATGTAGCTATGCTATATCATTATGAAACTAAAAATGTAAATAAAGCAATGAAAAGAAACATTGAAAGATTTCCAGAAGATTTTTGTTTTCAATTAACTAATGATGAATTTAAAAATTTAAGGTTCCAATTTGGAACCTTAAATAAAAAAGTTAATAATGGAAAAGTTATAAGAAAATATTTACCATATGTCTATACTGAACAGGGAATATCAATGCCTGCAGGAGTATTAAAAAATGATATTGCTATTCAAGTTAGTATTAGTATAATAAGAGCTTTTATTGAAATGAGAAAATTATATCTTCAAATTCACAAATATTTGAAAGATTAACAAATGTGGAATACAAATTATTAGAACATAATAAAAAATTTGATGAAATATTTGATAGTTTGCTAAAGAAAGAAGAATTTAAACAGAAAATTTTTTTGGAGGCCAAATATATGATGCATATAGTTTAGTAATAGACATTATAAAAAGAGCTAAAAATAAAATTATAATAATTGATAATTATATAGATGATAGTATTTTGAAGATATTAGTAAAGAAAAATAAAAATGTAGAAGTAGTAATATTAACTTCGAAAAAAAGTAATATTTCAAAATTAGATATACAACAATTTAATAAAGAATATCCAATTTTGAAGGTGGCAAAAACAGACAAATTTCATGATAGATTTATTATTATAGATAATAAAGAACTATATCATTGTGGTGCTTCAATAAAGGATTTAGGGAAAAAATGTTTTGAAATTAATAAAATAGATGATATAGAAATAATAAATAAATTTGTAAAGATGCAGTATGATTGTAAATAGATATGGAGGTCAATAATGAAACAAAAAAGTATATTTATAAATGCAAGTGGAGAAATGAAAAGTTTGAATGAGTTAACATATAATGATTTAAAAACATTAGTTGATATAGAAGAAGGATATATAGTAGAATATAAATCTACATTTGATAGTTCAGTAAAGAAAAAAATACCACAGATATTTTCTTCTTTTGCTAATTCAGAAGGTGGTTGGTTGATAATTGGTGTTGACAATGATACAAAAGGGTTATTGAAGATAGAAAAAGAGAGGACGGATTTTGATGTTACAATAACAAACTTATTAAACAAGGTAACACCAAAACCAAAGTATGAATGTAAATTTATAAAAGAGAAAGATGAAGATAAAGATGGTATTCTAGTTATATATGTATATAAAGGAGAAGATACACCATATATTGCTAACGGAACAGTATATATAAGAAGCGGAAGCAGTAAGGTTCCAATAACATCTGATAGAGCAACAATAGATACATTGTATAGAAGAAACGAAAATTTACAACAAAGAAAAGAAGAGTTTTCGAGTACAAATATGGATATAGATTATGATTATGGCCCATTATTAGAAATATATATGTTTAATAGGGATAATATGAACATTGAATTATATAAAAATAGTATAGATAGGCAAAATTTAATTGAAATAAAATCTAAAATAATAAATTTTGCACCTGAAAGTATAGTTTATCCTTCCGTAGATAGTATTATTATAAAAAATAATGATTTTACAAATATTAATACTACAACTTTATATATAGAGATGTATAATAATTCGAATGTGAAAATTCATATTCCAATTTATATGTTTGAGGAGGTTGATAAGGAGCAAATTATATATAATATTTCAAAATTTAATAACAATACATATGAAGATTTAGAATATTATAGTTTTATTGATGCATATATGTTATGGAAAACAATATATGGAAGTATATCTGGTATATATGAAATTTTTAAAAATAATAGTATAAATTTTAACGACTATGAATATTTATTGGAATTTAATAATATTAAGGATAGTATATTTTATATAAATAATAAAGAATTTTTAGAGCACATTAAGAAAAATGGATTACCAATAGTAAAACATAATAATTATAGAACAAAATATATTTATATAATAGAAACAGTAGAAGATGCCTTACATATTGCCAGCAAATTATTTTTTCAAATCGTAGGAAAAATGTGGGGATATTGTCCAAATGAACTAATAATGATAATGAAAAAATTAATAGAAAAAAATAAATAAGTAAATAAATAAATTTGTAACCTTTTTTATAGA
>CALXCH010000008.1 GCA_944386735.1 uncultured Clostridia bacterium | reverse complement strand
TCATATAGTGAAAAATATGGAGTAAATTATAAGGCACAAGCAAGTAATAGTACAGGATACATGATAAGTAACAATGGAGATTCATCATGGCAATATTCTATAAATGGTATGTTAGATACAAGTGATAGAACTTATGTAATAAATTCTACCAGTAACGCATACGGAATGTGGGTTGCCAGTCCGTCTGCCAATAACTCTAACTACTTGATGGGTGCGAATTATGCCGGCAATGTGAACACTACGTACTACAGCAGCAATCTAGGATTCCGTCCGATAGTTTGTTTAAAATCTGATACTCAACTTGAGAAAAATGATGATGGAAGCTTTACAATAGTAGATGATACATTTAAAGAAACTAGTACAATAAACGGAGAAGAACCAACAGCAATGAACCCAACAATACCAGAAGGATATAAACCAGTAGACACAGAAACATCAAGTTGGGGAGATGGAACAACAGCGCCAACAGAAGAAAATGTAAATAATGGACTAGTAATAGAAGATAGAAATGGAAGTCAGTTTGTATGGATACCAGTAGAAACAGCAGTAGCAAGTTCAGAAGATGAAGGAACAACAAATAAAGCAATGGCGATAAAGAGTGGAAATGATTATAAAGGATTGTTATATGATTTCTCGGAAAGTGGTTCAACAGTAAGAAATAATTGTACAACAAGTACATATAATTATCATGAACCTGATATAATAAGTGATTATGATGATGATATAAGTTATAATAATGGATTATTTACAAAGGATAGTATGCAGGAAGACTATAATAAAATGATAGAAAGCATAGAGAAATATCATGGATTTTATGTTGCACGATATGAATTAGGATTGGAAGGAACTCTACCTGTAAGTAAGAATGCAAGTACAAATACAGGAGTTATAACAGCAGATGAAAGTAATTCAAATACTAAAATGTGGTATGGCTTATATAGTAAGAGTAGAGAATATGCACCAGAAGAAAGTGAAAAATCAGTAGTAAGTAGTATGATGTGGGGAAGTCAATATGATGCAATGATGAACTGGATGCAAAGAAATGGAGAGAATGTAACATCATCAAATAGTAGTAAGCAAAATACAACAGAAGTAACAGGAAGCAATTCAAATGATGTATTAAAAAATATATATGACCTTTATGGTTGTCATGTAGAATGGACATTAGAGGCCAATGGTACTGACTGTCGTGTCATTCGTGGGACTAATGGCAATCAATACATTCCTAGACTCCGCTCCTTCGAATATCCGGACAGTACAAATAGCAGTTATTCTGCCCGCCTTGCCTTGTATATAAAGACAGGAGAAGAAGATAGTGGACTATCAGCAGGAGATATAGTAGCAAGTGAAGATAAGAGTTCAATATACGGAGCAACAGTAAAAAGGCTATGATTGTACAAATAGTGCAGGAGTAAGTGGATGGAAAATCTTCTATGCAGATGATAGTAATATATACTTGATAGCAGATGATTATATACCATATAACTATATACCAAATAGTTCAGGAGGACATAAGCCAAATCAAGGAAATACTAATTATAAAGCATATTTCACCAATATATTATTTGATGATTATAGTGGTTCAGCAAGTATAACAGATGCAAGAATGAAAGCATTAAATAATGATTACTTTACAAAAGGATATACAAGTACAAATCAGAATATGAAAGCAGTAGCATATATGTTAGATACAAATGCATGGAGTGTATATGCAGGAGAAAAGGCTGAATATGCAATAGGAGGGCCAACAGTAGAAATGCTAATGAAGTCATATAGTGAAAAATATGGAGTAGACTATAGAGCACAGGCAAGTAGCGCAACAGGATATCAAATAAGTAACAACGGAGGATCATCGTGGGCAAATGATACAAATAGTATATTAAATACAAGTGACTCAACATATGTAATAAATTCTACAACTAAAGCTAATGGAGTGTGGCTAGCTAGTCCGTCTGCCTATCACGGTTACGATTTGATGACTGTGGACTGGGGCGGCTACGTCTACTATAGCGGCTATGACCGCGGCGACCGTGGGTTCCGTCCGTTAGTGTGTCTAAAATCTGATGTTACATTACAAGATAATGGAGATGGAACATATACAATAAAATAAAAGAATGAGTGATGAAAGCTTAGCTTTGGAAGAAGGTTTTGAGAAATCTTAACCTTCTTTTTTTGTTTTTGTTTTTTTGAGTGTGTTTCTTTACAATTGGAGTATCATATGATATAATTTTTTCATAATGAACAAAAGAGGTGAAAGTATTGAATCAAATATTAAGTGTGGAACCACCAAAACCTAAAAAAGATAAAAGTGCGAAAAAGCAAAAAACTAATTATGGTAGTGGTGGAGGAACAATAGCAGTAGAAAAAATAGTTAGATTTTTTGCAATAATATTAATAATTTTTGGAATAATAATGGTAGGTAGTGGCTCATATTCAATGTATCAGAATAGTCAAACAGGAAATACTGAGGCAAAGCCAACTATATCAGTGCAAGAAGTATCAGAAACTCAATTACAATTAGAAGTAAGTCATACTAGTCCGTTACAAAGAGTAACATATAATTGGAATGGACAAGGAACTGTAGAATTAGATGCATCAGGAAAAAGAAGTGTAAGTCAAACAATAGAAATTCCAACAGGAGATAATACTTTAAATGTATATGCTGTAGACCAAGAAGGAAAAGAAACAAACCTTTCAAGAATGTATTCAAGAGAAGGCGACATAGATATTAACTTTGAAGTAGATGGAAGTAACTTAAAAGTAACAGCAAGTGGAAAAAATGAACTTTCTTATATGACTTATAGATGGGATGAAGAAGAAGAACAAAGAGTAGATATAAATAATACTGATTTAGAATATTCAATAGAAATACCAATGGGACAACATACATTAACAGTTGCAGTTGTAGATGTTAATAATACAACAGAAACAAAGCAGCAACAAGTAAAAGGAGTTACAAAACCAACGGTAGAAGTTACTCTAGATGAATCAAAAACACACTTTGTTGTAAAAACTTCAGATGATGAGGGAATTACAAGAGTAGAAATAAGAATAGATGAAGATGATAATCAAAAATATCTATTTAACCTAGAGGAAATTTATTCTCAAGATCAAAGAAAACAATTTGAATATGGCGGATTTGAATTACATGATGGAGAAAATAAAATAGAAGTAACTGTTTATAATGAAAGTGGAGTAAGCAATACTGCTAAAATATTAGTAAATAAGTAAAATAAGCCTCCTACAATAGTAGGAGGTTTTAACATGAAAGGGAAAGTATGGAAAAACAATTATTTTTATTATTAACATATTTTTTAATCTATTCAGTATTAGGATGGATTATGGAATCAGTATTTAGGTCGGTTAGTGAAAAGAAAATAATAAATACAGGTTTTTTAAGAGGACCAATTTGCCCAATATATGGCTTTGGTGCAATTATAATGATTACCATCTTAAGTAGATTTTCAAATAATGTTGTCTTATTATTTATAGCTTCAGTAGTAATATTAACATTTTGGGAATATATAGTAGGAGTATTATTAGAAAAAATGTTTCATACAAAATATTGGGATTACTCTGACCATAAAATTAATTTTCAAGGAAGAATATGTTTAACAAACTCAATATATTGGGGAATATTAGGAGTAGTTTTTCTAAAATTCATACATCCATTTATGCAAGAACTTGTAGGAAAAATAAATATAGATATTTTATATTTTATAATAGCAATATCAAGTTTAGTATTTCTAGTTGATGTAATAACAAGTATTGTAAAAGTATTAAATATACAAAAAGCATTAGAAAGAGTAGAAGAATTAAATAACGAAATAAAAGAAAAATTAAATGAAATAAAAATGGCTGCAAAAGAAGCTGAAAAGAATGCTGAAAAATTAGCTATAACTGAAAATATACAAAAACTAGTTGATGATTTAAATAGAAAGAGAAACAGAATAATTTTACGTTTGTATAAAAACGTATATAGACTAAAAAAAGCATTCCCTGCCATAGATACTAAAGAGGTAAGAGAAATATTAAACAAAAAAATAGAATTTAAAAAAATAAAAAACAAAAAAGTAAAAATTAAAAAAGAGAAAAACAAAAAAGAAAAAGGCAAAAATTAAAAAAGAGAAAAAAATAAAAAAGAAAAAGACTAAAAAGCCTTGAAAAATGTGAACATATTTGTATATAATAAAGCTAAATAAAATAAAGGAGAAAGTAAATGGTACAAGAGATATATATTATAGATGATGATGATTCTTCAATTGTAATTTTTAGGGAATTATTTAGAAATGATCCAGAATATAAGTTTATTAGTGTAAAAACTGGACAAATAGATATAGCACTTAAAAATATTCCATCTTTAATTGTAATAAATGAAGATGCAATAGATAGAGATGTAATAGATTTATGTAGAAAAATTAGAAAAGATGAGGATAACACTATAACACCAGTAATTGTGGTATCATCTAAAACAAGTAGAGAACATAGAGTAAGAATCTTAAGAGAATCAGTAGAATATTTTATAAAAAAACCAGTAGATGAGCAATATCTGTATTATACTGTAAAGAATTTAAACAGACTTCTTTCAAGTAATAGAACAGTAAGCCCATTAACAGGCCTTCCAGGAAATGTACAAATACATGCTGAGTTAAAGAAAAGGATTTCTAGAGGAGAAGCTTTTTCAGTATTATATTTAGACTTAGATAATTTTAAAGCATATAATGATGTATATGGCTTCCTAAAAGGAGATCAAATAATAGAATTTACAGCAGATACAATACTAAATGCAGTTAATAGTGATGTACTAGAAAATACTTTTGTTGGTCATATTGGAGGAGATGATTTTGTAGCAATTGTACCAGGAACTAATTGTGAAAAATTATGTCAAAATATAATATCTCATTTTGATAGTAATGTATTAAAATATTTTAATGAAGAAGATGTAGAAAAAGGATATGTCGAAGTTGCAAATAGAAGAGGAATAATAGAACAATTTCCACTGACTTCAATATCAATAGCTGTTGTTGTCGCAGATAAAGGAAGATTCCATAACATACTAGAAATTGGTGAAGTAGGAGCACAAGTAAAACATGCAGCTAAATCTGTTATGGGAAGTAGCTATGCAATAGATAAAAGAAAAATATAATAAAATACAACTGTTTTTTGGGACGGGGTCAAAAAACAGCATTATCCATAGTCAGAAATATTAAATACGAAGTAGAATATAAATATTTTGAAGTAGAGATGAAAGAAAGGAACTTCACAACCAAATTATTTGGTTTGTGAGGTTCTTTTTTGAATTGTGTTCTAGATTGAAACAAAAGTGCAAACTCTTTTTATTTTTTTGTTCTAAAATTAGAAATGTCTTCATAAACTAATACAAGAAAAAGTTTAGGAGGTTTTTTATGGACAAGGTTAATTTATTAGAAGGTGTTCAAGAATTAACATTATATACAGGAACATTTGGAAGAAAAAGATGTACATGTTCTTGTATAGGTTGTACTCAAGAAAGTTATGGAAGAAGACATAAAGACTATCAGGGAACGTTAGAACAAATAAAGGTTATAATAGAAAAATTACCTAATCTAAAAAATGCATACATATTAGGAAATCCAGATGTGTCAGTAGATACTTCATTTTGTAATAAAGCAGCAAAGGAATTTATAAAAGCAGGGAAAAAAGTAATGTTTTCAACCTCTGGTTATAATGGTTTGGAGGTAATAAAGAAATTAACAGATGGAATAGAAGCAAAAGACATTAATTATATAAGTTATAGTGTAGATACAATAGATAATAAGAAATTACAGTACTTGAAGGGAAGTAATAAAATAAATCTAGATGAAATAAATGAAGCTATAAAATATTGTTTAGAAAAAGGAATAATAGTAAAAATACAACCAACCATATGGGAGATTAACCAAGATGATTATAAAGATATAATAGATTATTATTCTAAGATGGGAATAGAATGGTTTACTTTCCATGCTGGAAGTTTTGAAGCTTTGCAAGGAAGAAATATTCCATTAAATCATGTAAATCCAAGAAAATGGATGGAAATTGTAAAAGAAATAAATCGTTTAGCAATAAGGAAAAACTTAAAAATAAAAGCTCCTAAAATATTTTTAGATGATGAAGAATGGAAGACATACAAAAGCCAAAATAAAGTTTATTGTCAAAATGGTGGAAAAGGTCTTCAAATATGGATGCAAGAAGACGGACTAAAAGCTACATTTTGCCCTGTTTTATCAGAGGTTATGGAAAACTTTACTTTTGACTTAGAAAGGGAAGAACCAAAAATATTAGATACTGAAAAGAATAATTGTATGGTTTGTAGTAAATGTTTAGATAATAAAGTAAAAGATATGTCAGTAAAAAAAGACGGAAAAGAATTTTTAGTAAATAACCAAATGGTACATAATGTATGTCGTTACTATTCAGAAAAAAGAAGATATGGATAGGAGAAAATTATGAGTAATACAAAAGATGTAACTATAAAAGATGTTGTTTATAGAGCCAAAATGAAAAATAAAAATATTGATAAAAATAAAATAATAAAAGCATATGAATATGCTTGTTCTATGCACAAAGACCAAAAAAGAAAATCAGGAGAACCGTATATAATTCATCCATTAAATGTAGCATATATATTAGCAGATTTAGGATTAGACACAACAACAATATGTGCTGCACTTCTTCATGATGTAGTTGAAGATACAAAAGCAACATATGAAGATATAAATAAAATGTTTGGAGAAGATGTAGCAGAACTTGTAGAGGGAGTAACTAAATTAAGTAGATTGTTTAAAACAGTTGAAGAAGCTAAGGCGGAAAATTATAAAAAGATGTTTATTGCTATGGAAAAAGATATTAGAGTTATAATACTAAAATTGGCAGATAGGCTTCATAATGTAAGAACATTAGAATATTTAAGAAGGGATAGACAAATTGCAATAAGCAAGGAAACAATAGAACTATATGCTCCAATTGCACATAAGCTTGGAATGTATGACATGAAAATGAAATTACAAGATGGAGCATTTAAATATTTATACCCAGAAGATTATGAAAAAGTAACAAAAAAATTAGAAGAAAAAATAAGTGAAAATAAAAGGTCTTTAGAAAAAACAAAAAATAGGATAATGTTAGAATTAAAAAGACAAAGAATACTTGCAAATGTAAAAATAGAGACAAAACATTTATTTAATATATATAAAAAGATAAACGGCAAAAATATTACTATGGATGAAATAAAAGATTTATTTTCGATAAAGATAGTAACAAAAGGAAAAGCAGAATGCTATAGAATACTTGGAATTTTAAATACTATATATTCTATAATTCCAGGAACATTTAAAGATTATATAGCCACTCCTAGAAACAATATGTATCAAGCAATACATGAAGTATTGCTTGGAGAAGAGGGAGTAATGTTTGAAGCACAAATATGTAGTTATACAATGGAAAAAATAGCGAAATATGGAATTACTAATTATTTTTCTTATATGATGTACGAAACTGCTAAAAATAAAGAAGCTATCTTTGAAGAGAATTTGTCAGGGATTAAAGATAGTTTAGAATTAGGAAATTTAATTGAAAATCCTAAAAGATTTTTAGAAACTTTAAAAGATGAAATACTAGATGATGAAGTTTATGTATTTACCCCAAAAGGAGACATAAAAGTGCTTCCAAAAGGTTCAACTGCAATAGATTTTGCATATAACATACACCAAGAAATAGGGGACCATATTAAAAGATGTATAATAAATAGTATTTCCATGCCTTTTATAACTAAATTAAAAAATGGAGATATAGTGGAAATAGAAACAGGCGATAAAGAAACAAATATCCAAGAAGAATGGTTAAAAGAAGTAAAAACAGCAAAAGCAAAAACAAGTATGGTTAAGTTATTAAATAAAAATAGGAGAAAAGAAAAAGAGAAAAAGACTTTTGAGATACTTGCTAAAGATAGAAAAAATCTAGCATTAGAAGTAACTAATATTTTTACAGAAAGTAAAATAAATATAGAAAATTTAGAGGCTGATGTAGATAATTCTCAAGCAAGAATAAGACTTACTATTATATCGAAACCAAAAATAAATTTGAGAAATATATTAGAAAAATTACAAAAAATTAAAGATGTAAGAAAAGTAGAAATAGAAGAATAATTTTAAACTTTTGTTAATAAAAACATAAATAACTTATTATTAAAAGTTTTGTTAATTCGTTAACAAAACTTAATCATATCTATGTTTTAAACAATAGTTAAATTAAATAAAATATATAATAGTACATCAGAAGAATGAATAAAAACAAAGTATTTAGTAGATTTTTTATTGAAAAATTAAAATATTTATTCTAAAAATCAAACTTAAGCATATACATATTAAAAAGAGGTATGTATATGCTTATTATAAATCAAAAAAGAATAAAAATTGCATTATGTTTTTTGTTAATTTCATTATTTACTTTTTCTTGTAGTGCTATAAAAAGCGAAAATAATATAACAAGTGAAACAGTAGAAACAACAGCAACACCTGTGTCAGGCAAGACTGTTATATTAGATGCAGGACATCGGTACGCCAGATGAAGGAGCACAAGCAAAAGATGGAACAACAGAAGCGCAGACTAATTTAAAAATAACATTAAAGGTACAAAAGCTATTAGAACAAAGTGGCTGTGAAGTTCTATTAACACGCTCTGACGATAATGCAATTTATAATTTAGATAGCAAAACTTTAAGAGAGAAAAAAGTATCAGATATTAAAAATAGAGTAAAAATAGGAAATGAGAGTTCAGCGGATTGTTTTGTTTCTATTCACTTAAATAAAATACCACAATCACAATACTATGGCTGGCAATGTTTTTATAATACTAAAAATGAAAAGAGTATTGATTTAGCAAAAAGTATGCAAGAGAGCTTAAATGAAGCAATAGAAAAAGAAAATAACAGAGTTGCAATGAAACTAAATAGTGTATATATCATGAAAAATGTAGAAATTCCTATATCAATTGTAGAATGTGGATTTTTATCTAATCCAGAAGAAGAAAAACAGCTTCTAGAAGACAGTTATCAAGAAAGATTAGCTTGGGGAATTTATAATGGTATAATGAAATATTTTTTAGATAAATAGATAAACAGTAGGTGATACTTCTAAAGTACAATATATTATGTTGACAAAATTGAAAAAAATTGTTATATTAAAAATGTGAAAAGTAATAATATAAAGTATTTAGAAGGAGTAGTTATGAATCCATTTCTAGAATTATATGAAAAAAGTAAAAATCCATTAGAAAATGATGAACTATTAGTGAAGATAATAAAAGCATATATCCCATCAAAATTTGATGATGATTTTTACAGAAGAATTCAAAAAATAGGAGCTGAAAATAAAACATCAGATCCTCCACCTCAAAAAGACAAAGACGTATTGTGGTCAATATTATTTAATCTATGGAAAAGTAATATATTAAATAGTACAGAAAAAATAAATAAGCAAAAATATGAAGGACATTTTAGTGAATTAGTTAATATTTTAAAAACAATTCCAGATATTTCTACCTATAGTCAATTGTGTAGTATAATTGATAAATATCCATTAATAAGTAAATATGGTATACTACCAGCAGCTGATGATAGAATATGGGATTTTTTATTATCTATGGATGTAAATGGAACTAAAGAAATGGATGTAATTCCTAAATATAGATTATATATTAATTCCGAAGCGAAAGATACATATAAATTAGTAATGGGATTTATAAATAAATGTTATCAAAATCAATTACCATATTATTTAAAATTTATTGATTATCCAAAAGATTATCCAGATAGATCAGATAGTCTAGTAATATGGGCTGATGAAAAGACATTATTTAAATATATAACAATATTAAATCAATTAGAAGCAGAAATGCCAAATTTGATTTCAAGGTGTAAAGAACCACCAGCATTGACAATGAAAATAAATGATTGGATAGGTTTTGGAGAAGAGCCAAAAGAATCTTCTTATTCATATGTAAGAGCTGGGTTATTAAGAAAATCTATTGATAGTGCCATACGACAGTGGATTGTAGAAAATCAAGATAAAGAATATATTTATGGAAAACAAAAATATTCAATTAAACAATATTTAACAAATAGAATTATAACAAATGAATTTAAAAGTATAAAAAGAAAAATTCAAAGAAATCCAAGACAAGCAAAAAATTATGGGGTTGAACTTAATGAGTTGAATGGAAAATTATTTGCTGAATTATGCGATGAATTAATAAGTGAAGTAATACCTGTTATTAAATCTGGCAATGATAATATATATTATACAAGAAATGGCAAAGATATGATTTTTTGTATAGATAAACGAATGAAAGAACTTATCGAGACCCTATTAAATTTTGATGAAGATAGGTCAACTATACTTGAAAAAGTTAGAGAAAACATAAGACTAAATTCAAAACAATATGGAGTAGATTCTGAAAAATTTATATTTAATGATGATTATTTACAAAGAATTATGGCAAAAGAAGAATTTTCTGATTTGCTTAAAAAAAGTGTATTGAAAAAAAGTGCTGATTTAATAATGCTTGAAAAAAATGGCGGATCAGCATTAGATGGAACTCCTAGAGATGCAATATTATTAAAAGAAAATGGTTTTGTAAATTTATTTAAAATGATGTCTATACACATTAATAATCAAGAGGATTTTCAATATTTAAAAGACCATTTTCAAGAATTAAAAGAGGTACAAGGCAATTATTTTTTTACAAAAGAAATGATGGTAAATCTGCCTCATAATCATGAAATATTTAACCACAAATATAATCTTGAAATAAATAGTATAAATGAATTAAATTCCGAGTACTTAGAGTTTTTAGAAAAAGAAGGTAGAGGTTTTAATAAAATATTTTTAGTAGGATTTAATAGTAATTATTCATTTAATACTAGAGAACTAAGTGATTTAAAAGAAAGATTAAATGAAATAATTACTAATAATGGAATAGATATAAATAAAAATGAGTTGTTAAAATTTTTAAAAATTTATAAGGTAATAGGAAGAAACGTCGAATATGAAAAATATAAAGGATGGGATGTAGCATTAAGAGATAAAAAGGCAACTTGCTTTGGATATAGTGAATTGCTAAGTTTAATGTTAGATAGTGTGGGAATAGAGAGTGTAGTTTTGAAAGGAGAGAGTTATATAAATGAAATTAGAGAGGGGCATGCTTGGAATCAAGTAAAAATTAATGGACAATGGTACAATTGTGATTTGACTTGGGACTCAGACAGGATGAGAAAAGATAAGCCAGTACAATATTGCTTGAGAAGTGATGAGTTCTTTAGAAAAAATAATGAACATATAAATGGTCAAGATGATATAATTTATGTTGCTCCTGTTGATTACAATCAACAAGTAATAAATAAATATTTTGGTAATAATATTATGATAGAAAGATAATAAAAAATCTACAGTTTGCACTAAAATCTTATAGTATTTATTATAAAATAAAAGGCAAAATAAGTGGAAAAGTCCACAAATTTTGCTTTTTTTTAATAAAAGTGGTATAATAAAAGTGTAGTAAAATGCAAAGGAGGAAGCTATTATGGATGAAAAAAGAAGAGAAGAAAGAAGAAATAATCCATTTATAAGAGGAATACAATTAGCTAATATAAATCGTACATATGGAAATGTTAGTTATATTGGTGATAGAATGGCTTTAACAACTCCGCAGCAAAGAATTAATCATAGAAAATTAAGTGCGGAAGCACAAAGAAAATATAACTCAATATCACCAGAAAAGAAAGAAGCTAAATTAAGAGAATATAGGGAAGTTTTCGATAATGCAAAACCACCAAGACAAAATAGTAAAAAAATTATAAGAAGACCAGAAGCAGTTAAGAAAAATAGAAAATTTAAAGGCTCAAGAGTAGCGATTGTAACTGCAATAGTAGCAGCAATGGCTGCTGGTACAATTGTAATTGGTGGACAAATTAATAATAAAGAACAAAGTAAGCCAATAACAATGGAGCAAGCATTAGAAAGTGGTACTTCATTAAAAGAATTGGCAATTACTCCTGAAATGCAAAGCAAAATAGAAGAAATACAAGATAGATTAAATTCAATAGATGTTCAAAATATGTCAGATAGTGAATTAAGAAAGTTAGGTTTAGAAATAGACAATCTTCAATTAAACGAAATATTTAAATCTAAAGTGGGAAATGCTTTAGGAGTAGAACCAGAACAAATAGAAGTATCATATAGAGGAGCTTCTGGACCAGATGAAAGTGATTCACAAGAAAAATTTGGTATAACAGTAAAAAATGATGAAGGTATAGAACTTACAACATATAGTGAAAATAATATTCCAGAAGGTATGAAAGATTACATTAGAAATATAGGAGATGTACAAGGAGTCATATCTGAAATTGATAATGGAAAATTTGATAAAGATTCAGTCTTAGACACTTATAAAGTAGCAATGGATGAAACATCTAGATTTGCAGCAGGAATTATAAAATATGACGGAAAGGATTTCACTTTTGAACAAGAAACTGAAAAGAATTTAAAAGAACAAACTACTTATGAAATTGTAGATGATGGAGATGAAAGATAATTTAATAAATGCATAAAATTACCACTCTTTGTAAACAATATGTGTAAAACATATTTACAAGGAGTGGAATTTTTTTGAAAGAAAATAAAATATTAAAAATAAATGGAACGCCTTTAGATAAACAACAATTAGAAAATCATTTAGAAAAAATTGCATCTTCACATAACTTATCCAACAAATCAGAGAAAATCACATATCCAGTGCCACATATGTTAGAAAGTTTTAAAGTAATTCAAGAAGTATATAATTTATTAAATGAACATTTAAAACTAGGAATAAGTATACATCCAGCAGGGGAATGGCTTTTAGATAATTTATATGTTATAGAAGAATGTGTAAAACAAATTGAACAAGAATTAACTTTAAAGAAATATACAAGTTTTTTAGGAATTGCAAATGGACCATATCAGGGGTTTGCAAGAATATACGTATTAGCATTTGAAATAGTTGCATATACGGATAATAAGATAGAAAGAAAAGATTTAGAGGATTATTTAGCAAGTTATCAAACAAAGAAAACATTGAGTATGGAAGAAATATGGAATATTGGAATGTTTCTAGAAATTGCAATTATAGAAAATATTAGAGAGGTTTGTGAGAAAATTTATATATCTCAAATAGAAAAATATAAAGCAGAAAATATTGTAGAAAGGTTAGTAGAAAATAAATCAAGACAAGAACAAGTATTTAAAAATAAAAACTTTAAAAAAGTAGAAAAAAATGTATTAAATGATATGCAATATTCATTCATAGAATATATGTCATATATATTAAAAAGATATGGAAAAAAAGGCTATAGCTATTTAAAAGCATTAGAAGAAACCGTAGAACTTACAGGAACTACAGTATCAGACATTATTAAGAAAGAACATTTTGATATTGCAGTAAGAAAAGTATCAATTGGAAATAGTATAACAAGTATAAAAAAAGTGCAAAGAATAAACTTTTTAGAAATATTTGAAAAAGTAAATGGAGTAGAAGAATTATTAAAACAAGATCCATGTTCTGTATATGAAAAAATGGATAATAAAACAAAGGAATATTATAGAAATAAAATAAAAGAAATATCTAAAAAAACTAAAATATCAGAAATATATATAACAAGAAAATTGTTAGATTTAGCAAATGAAAATTTAGGAAAAGGAAAGAAAAGCCATATAGGATATTACCTGATAGGTGATGGAATAGATGAATTATATAAAGTTTTAAAATATAAGAAAAGAAATTCAATAACAGCAAAAGAGAAAACAAAAATTTATATTACAGTATTATTTGTATTTAGTTTAATAATATCTTTTTGTTTAGCAAAGGTATTAAATAATAATATAAATAATTCATTAATATTAGTAATAGCTTGGATACTATTTTTTATACCATCAACAGAAATTGTAAATCAAATTATATCTTATATATTAAGTAAAGTTGTAAAGCCAAAATTAATACCCAAATTAGATTTATCTAAAGGAATAGATAAAGAAAATAGTACAATGGTAGTTATTCCTACAATAGTAAATTCTAAAGAAAAAGTAAAAAGGTTAATTAAAAAGTTAGAGGTATTTTACTTAGCAAATAAATCAGATAATTTGTATTTTTGTTTGCTTGGAGATTGTACAGAAAGTGATAAAAAAGAAGAAGATTTTGATAAAGATGTAATAGAAGAAGGAAAAAAGCAAATAGCAAATTTAAATAAAAAATATGAAAGTTCAAGCAAAATTCCAATTTTTAATTTTATATATAGAAAAAGAAAGTATAATGAAAAAGAAGGTTCATATTTAGGCTGGGAAAGAAAAAGAGGAATGCTTACACAATTTAATGAATATCTACTTGGAAATATAGAAAATCCTTTTAGAGAAAATACAATAGAAGAATATAAAAAGCTGTTTATTGGGACGGAGTCAAAAAACAGCAGTAAAGAAGAAATAAAAAAAGAGATTGAAAATGAACTAAAAAACATAAAATATATAATAACCCTAGATGCAGATACAGAGCTTGTATTAGACTCAGCATTTAGCCTTGTAGGAGCGATGGCGCATATTTTAAATAGACCTGAAATAGATAATAAAACAAATATAGTGACAGCAGGTTATGGTATTATGCAACCAAGAGTTGGAATAGATTTAAATGTAAGCAATTTTAATTTGTTTACAAAAATATTTGCAGGAGCAGGAGGAATAGATTCATATACAAATGCAATTTCAGACTTATATCAAGATAATTTTAAAGAAGGAATTTTTACAGGAAAGGGAATTTATGATTTAAAGGTATATTCTAAAGTATTAAAAGATCAAATACCAGAAAATACAGTTCTAAGCCATGATTTATTAGAAGGATGTTATCTAAGATGTGGACTAGTTTCAGACATAATGCTTATGGATGGATATCCTACTAAATATAATAGCTTTATGAATAGATTATCTAGATGGATAAGAGGAGATGTGCAAATTGTAAGTTGGATATCTTCTAAAAAACATTTGAACTTATTATCAAGATATAAAATTTTAGATAATATTAGAAGAAGTTTATTAGAAGTAACTATAATAATTTCTCTAATTTTCACAGGAATAGTTGGGTGTGTTTATAATAAAAGTGTTTTAGGAATAAGTTTAGGATTACTTGCAGTAGCTATAATTCCTTTTATATTAGAACTTATAAACTATCTAGTATTTAAGAAAGAGGGAGAGAAAAAACAAAAAACATTTACTCCTAAAATAACAGGAGTAAAAGGAATATTTATAAGAGGTGTATTGACTTTAGGTTGTCTTCCTTATAAAGCATATGTATCATTAAAATCAATTATTACTAGCACATATAGGTTAGTGATTTCACACAAGCATTTACTAGAGTGGATGACATCAGAAGATGCAGAAAAACAAGCTCAAAGTGATTTGTTATCTTATTTTAAACAAATGATAGTAAATATTATTTTGGGACTAATTTGTATATTTACTAAAAATTTATTAGGTATTTGTTTAGGAATTTTTTGGATAGTAGCACCTGTTTTGATGTGGTATATAAGTAGAGAAAATAAAGAAGAAAAACCAATAGAAAAATTAGAAACAGATGAAAAAGAATATGTAAAAGAAATAGGAAAAAGAACATGGGAATTTTTTGATACCTATCTAACTAAAGAAAATAATTATCTAATTCCTGATAATTACCAAGAAGATAGAAAAGAAAAGGTTGTTCTAAGAACCTCATCAACTAATATTGGCTTATCTCTTCTTGCAGTAATTTCAGCAGAAGATTTAGGCTATATTGATAGAGAAAAAACATTGGAATTATTGAAAGAAATGTTACTTACAATAGAAAGTCTTCCTAAATGGAATGGACATTTATATAACTGGTATCAAATAAGAACGAAAGAACCATTAGTACCAAAATATATATCAACAGTAGATAGCGGAAATTTTGTAGGTTATCTTTTTGTTGTAAAGAGTTTCTTAAAAGAAATAGTAGATAATGAAAATAAAAAGCTGTTTTTTGACCCCGTCCCAAAAAACAGGAACAAAGAAGAAATAGAAAATTTAATATTAATAGTAGATAATTTAATAAAAAATACAGATTTTAAAGTATTATATAATAATGAGCTGCAAATGTTTTCAATTGGATTTAATGTAGAAGAAAATAAATTAACAGATTCATATTATGATTTATTAGCATCAGAAGCAAGGCAGGCAAGTTTAGTTGCAATTGCAAAAAAAGATGTATCATCAAAACATTGGAATAGTTTAAGTAGGACTTTAACAACTCTAGGAAAGTATAAAGGGCTAATATCTTGGTCAGGTACAGCTTTTGAATATTTAATGCCAGATGTAAATATTCCAAGATATGAGGGGAGTTTGCTTGATGAGTCTTGCAAATTTATGATAATGAGTCAAAAGGAATATGCAAAAAGACTAAATATACCTTGGGGAATTTCAGAAGCTGCTTTTAATGTAAAAGATTTAAAATCAAATTACCAATATAAAGCATTTGGAATACCATGGCTAGGACTAAAAAGAGGTTTAGGTGATGAGCTTGTTGTATCTAGTTATGGAAGTATTTTAGCAATTGGTGATTGTCCAAAAGAAGAAGTACAAAATCTAAAAAGATTAGAAAAAGAAGGAATGTATAATAAATATGGTTTTTATGAGTCAATAGATTATACGCCAGAAAGGGTAGAAAAAGGAAAAACTTCAAGTGTTGTAAAAACTTATATGGCACACCATCAAGGACTAATACTTCTTTCAATAAACAATTTGTTTAATGATAAAATTTTGATAAAAAGATTTATGGAAAATCCAGAGCTAGAAGCAGTAAGCGTGTTGCTACAAGAAACAATGCCAGAAATGGGGGTTATAACTAAAGAGAAGAAAGAAAAAGTAGAAAAATTAAAATATAAAGATTACGAAGATTATATTATTACAACATATAAGAAAATAGATGAAAGATTAGTTACAGGAAATGTGATATCAAGTGAGGATTATGTTGTAGCAATGAATGAAAAAGGACAGGGCGTAAGTAAATATAAAGATATTTATATAAATAGATTCAAACCAACAGATGATTACCCACAAGGGATATTTTTTGTTATGAAAAATATAAAAACCAAAAGACTATGGAGTTCTAATTATTCTTTTAATGATAAAAAAGAAAATTACCAAATAAGCTTTATGCCAGATAAAGATGAGCAAGAAATATTAGAAGGGAATATAAAGACTAAAATAAAAACAACGATTAGTTCAGAAGAAGGAGTAGAATTAAGAAAAGTAACATTAGAAAATGGAGGTAGTGTTGAAGAAATAGTAGAAGTAACAGTATATTTTGAGCCAGTATTATCAAAAAAGGAGGATGATTATGCACATCCTGTATTTAATAATTTGTTTTTAATTACAAAATATGATGAAGAACAAAAAAGTTTAATTATAAAAAGAAAGAAAAGAGAACAAAATGCAAAAGAGGTGTATTTGGGAGTAACATTATCCACAAATAGTGAAACAATTGGGGATTTAGAGTATGAAATTAGTGAATCAAAGTTAGTTGGAAGAGGAAATCTTGGAATTCCACAAATGATAGAAAATTCTATTCCATTATCTAAGAAAATTGGACTGGTTACAGAACCAATTGTTGCAATGAAGAGGACTGTTAAAATAAAGCCGCAAGAAATCGTTAATGTTGACTTTATTTTAAGTGTAGGAGAAGATGAAAAACAAGTAAAACAAAACTTAGAAAAATATAAGATTTATGAAAATGTAAATAATGAATTTGAATTATCAAAGGCAAGAGTAGAGGCAGAAAGTAGATACTTAAGAATAAAAGGAAAAGAAATAGCTATATATCAAAAGATATTATCTTATATAATTTTTGATAATCCAGTAAAATCTGAAAGGTTAAAAAGAATAAATCCAGGAGAATATAAGCAAAGTAACCTATGGAAATATGGAATATCAGGAGACTTGCCAATAGTACTTGTTAAAATAAAAGATGTAAATGATGGTTATATTGTAAAAGAAGTGTTAAAAGCATATGAGTTTTTTAGAACCAAAAATGTAGAAACAGAAATAGTTATTCTAGATGAAGAAAAACATAGTTATGAAAATTATGTAAGAGAAGAAATAGAAAATGAAATACTAAATAGACATATGTCATATTTAAAAAATATAAGAGGAGGAATTTTTTCTTTAGCAACAGGAGAAGTAGATAAAAAAGATATATGTTTATTAGAATTAATTGCTTGTGTTACTGTAGATAGCCAAAAAGGAGGACTAGAAAATAATATAAAAGATTTAGAAGAAGAATATTTAGATAAATACAAAATGGTAAACGAAGCAGAAAATAGCGTAATATTACCAGATGAAGAAGATAAAGATATAGATGTTTTAGAAAATAGTGAAAAATTAAAATATTATAACGAATATGGTGGATTTTCTGAAGACGGAAAAGAATATCTAATAAGGGTAAATAAAGAAAATAGGCTTCCAACTGTATGGTGTAATATTTTAGCAAATGAAAAGTTTGGAACAGTAGTAACTGAAAATATGGGAGGATATTCGTGGTTTAAAAATAGTAGATTAGATAGGGTAACTGCTTGGGATAATAATCCAAGTATTGATGTACCAAGTGAAATAATTTACATGAAAGAAGAAAATGGAAAAGCATGGTCATTAGGTTTAAATCCAATGCCAGATAGTAGAAATTATAACGTGGTGTATGGCTTTGGATATGTAAAATATATACACAAAAGTTGCGGAATAGAACAAGAATTAGAAGTTTTTGTACCAAAAGAAGATGCTTGTAAAGTAAGTATTTTAAATTTGAAAAATACAACACCAAATAGGAGGAAGTTAAAATTATATTATTATATAAAACCAGTACTTGGAGAAGATGAAATAAAAACAAACGGCTATTTAAATGTAACGTTAGATAGTAATAGTAATATTGTATATGCCAAAAATCTTTATAAAAGAGAAGAACAAGATTATTTTATATATGTATCTTCAAGTGAAAAAATAGAATCTTTTACAGGTGATAAAAACTCATTTTTGGGAAGAGGAGGTTTATCTAATCCACAAGGCTTAAAAAAGGTAAGATTAAATAATGATAATGGACTAGGTAAAAAATCTTGTATAGCATTTTCAATTGAAGTAGAAATTGAGAGCTTTTCTAGTAAAGAAATATCATTTATATTAGGTGCAGATGAAAATTTAATTGACTGTAAAAATACTTCTTATAAATATAGTAAATTGAATAATTGTAAACAAGAGTTATTATTAAATAAAAATAATTGGAAAGATATTTTAGGAAGACTACAAGTTTATACTCCTTTAGAATCAACAAATATATTATTGAACGGTTGGATTGCATATCAAACAATTGTAAGTAGATTACTTGGAAGAAGCGGATATTACCAGTCAGGTGGAGCATATGGATTTAGAGACCAACTTCAAGATACTCTAGGGTTAAAATATTTAGATCCAGATATTATGAAAAATCAAATAATAAAACACAGTAAACATCAATTTATTGAAGGAGATGTAGAACACTGGTGGCATGAAGAAACAGGGCGTGGTATTAGAACAAGATTTTCTGATGATTTATTGTGGCTTGCATATGTTACAATTGAATATATTAAGTTTACAGGAGATAAGAATATATTAGATATAGAAACTCCATTTTTGAAAGGAGAAGAGCTAAAAGAAGGAGAAGACGAGAGATATGACAAATATCAAGAAAGTGAAGAAACGGGAAGTATATATAACCATTGTATAAGAGCAATAGAAAAATCACTAAACTTTGGAGAAAATGGACTACCTAAAATTGGTTCAGGTGATTGGAATGATGGATTTAGTACAGTAGGAAATAAAGGAAAAGGTGAAAGTATTTGGCTTGGATTTTTCTTGTATGACATTTTAGATAATTTCATTCCTATTTGTAAGGAAAAAGGAGATAATAATTTAGTAGAAAAATATGAAAAAGTAAAACAAGAATTAAAAAGAGCTTTAAATACAAGAGGATGGGACGGAAGATGGTATAAAAGAGCATATATGGATGATGGAAGTATTTTAGGTAGTATGGAAAACGATGAGTGTAGGATAGATAGTATAGCACAGAGTTGGAGTGTTATATCAAATGCTGGTGATAATGATAAAAAATATATTTCTATGGAAAGCTTAGAAAATCATTTAGTTGATAAAGAAAATGGAATTATTAAATTATTAGACCCACCATTTGAAAAAGGAAAATTAGAGCCAGGCTATATTAAAGCTTATTTACCAGGAGTAAGAGAAAATGGAGGACAATATACGCATAGCGCAGTATGGGTTATAATTGCAGAAAGTATGCTAGGGTTTGGAGATAAGGCTTTAGAGTTCTATAGAATGATTAATCCAATAGAACATTCAAGGACTAAAGATGCTTCTAATAAATATAAAGTAGAACCATATGTCATAGCGGCAGACATTTATGGACAAGGAAACTTAATAGGACGTGGTGGATGGACTTGGTATACTGGTTCTAGTAGTTGGTATTACAAAGCAGGTATTGAATATATTTTAGGATTAAAAATAGAAAATGGATATATTTCTATAGATCCTTGCATTCCAAAGGATTGGAAGGAATACCAAATACAATATAAATGGAAAGATAGTATTTACCATATTAATGTTAAAAATCTAAACGGAAAAAATAGAGGTGTAACTAAAGTATTACTCGATGACAATGAAGTTGAAAATAAGATTAAATTAGATGGAACAAGAAAGATTTATCATATAGAAGTAATATTGTAATGGTGAAATTTGGAAAATTAATTTGCATATTTATATGAAAAGCTTTTTGGTAATGAGAGAATATGCTTGATAATCCAAATAAAATAGAGTATAATAAGTGGTATAGTCCAAGTGACTATGGTAGGAAAGTACTTTAGAGAGAGGATTCAAATGGAAGCAACAACAATTGTAATCCCGAACAGTTTTGTTCCAAAAATTACAATACAAAATCCAAAGCAGAAAGGAAGTCCAAGATTTTATACAAGTAAGAAAGAAGTAAATGGTTGGATGGATCAGACGTTTACAAGCGATGATTATCCAGATTCCTTTCCTGGAGTATTTATTCATGAAGATGAAGACCCAGGAAACGGAAACATACACTCATCATATCTAACTGTGGTAACCAAAAAACCTTGGGAGCCATATGGACAGCAAGGATGGCGTGCTTGGAGAGAGCTTGATTTGATTCCAAGAAAGCTTCTAGCACAAGAAGATTTTTCAAATGTTAGAAGTGTCAGGGAATCTGATCTTAAAGGCATAGAACTACCCAAGGGCAAGTATTGGCTTGCAGATCCTACGTTCAAGATTGATAGGACTGGTACTCATTTTTACATGAAGTATGTAGATAACGGGAAAATTAAGACCGTTGAACTATGTCATGAACATAATTCAATAATCTACTTAACTGGCAGTAATATTGGTGCTGGAATACTAGCAGTAGTAACACTAAATGACGTAATAAGGAAAAACACGCCGAAGGAAAAGCCAAGATCCTTGTGGCAGAGTTACTAAAGTACTTTTCGGGAGCTCCATCTGGAGCTCCTATTTAAATTTTACAACAATAAAATTTTGTGTTATAATAAATAAGTTGGAGTAAAGGATGTATTATGAATAAAGAAATAAAAAAATTAGTAAAAGAATTAAAAAGTAATATGCCGGAATTTACTGGAAGTTCTGAAGAAAAAGAAATAAAAACAGCCCTATATTTATATGTAGAATTAGGAAAAAGAAAGGCATTTGAACCAAAACATTATTGGGCAGACAAAGAAGAAGTAAAAAGAGCAATTGAAATAAAAGAACAAAGAGATAGTCAAGATATAAATTCTGTTGCAAAAAGAAGAAGGATAACTTGTATAACAATTTCGCATTTATATAAAGCTATCTTAAAAGAATTTGAGATAAGAGCATGTGTAGAAAATGATATTCAAGAAGATAAAAATATTTTGCATATGAGGAATACAATATTTCTAAAAAATGGTGAGGAAATAACAGTAGATTTACAAGATGATATGTATAGAATTCAAACAAGAAGACAGTTAAAGAAATTTGGTATACAAGCAAATCCACATTCAAAGGAATTTTCAGAAGAAAAATTAACTAAAATGTTAGTAGAAATTGGGTATATTGATAGTAAAGAAGATTATAGAGATGTTAGGTTAGAAGTTGTAAAACAAGATATACAAGGAATGGATGTAGCGTCAGGTGTTAAATTTATTAGTAATGACAAAAGAGTTTATGGAGGATTAGAAAACTTAAGTGAAGTAGAAGCAGATAGATATTATAAAGGAATTATAGCAACAATGTTCTCAGAAAAAGACAAAGGAAAAATATCACAAATAAAATGTTATAAAAAAACAGATAATGGAGACAAGTATAGTTTTTTGTTATTTGTAAATGGTAAAGAACCAGAAGTTTATGTATATTCTCCTAAAAGTAAAAGACTAATACAATGTGATATAGATACCCTAGCAAATTTAGAAGATGAAGGATTACAAATAGGTAAAAAGCAAAAAAGGGGAGCTGAAAAAACACTTGAAAAACTATTAAGAAGAGAAAGGAACCAAAAAAGAAAAAGTGACGTTGGAGATGAAATAAGATAATATGAAGACTAAAGATTTAATAGAAAAAATTAGAAGTGAAGTACCAGACTGTGTATATGATGGAAGCACTGAAGATGTAGAAATAAAAAAAGCATTATATGTATATATAGAATTAGCTAAAAACAAATCCTTTGATGAAAGATATTATTTAGGAAATGGACAACTAGCTAAGAGAATAGTTAAACAAGCATATGAGGATAGTAAAAGTGAAAATTTTGAAAGAACATTAAAGAAAAAAAAGCTTATATGTGTTTCTATGGCAAATACATATAGTAGAATACTAAATATTTTAGGAATAGATTGCCAGCCTTATAGATTAGGAAATTCAGACCATTTATATAATATTATAACATTAAGAAATGGAAAAAGGTTTTATGCTGATGTACAACTAGATTTATATCGTATTCAAACTGGAAGAAAAATAAATCATTTTTATTCACTAGAAGATGAGGATGCTTTACCAGAAGATAGATTAGTAGAGATGCTAAAGCAACTAGGATATACTAAGGATAAAGAAAGTTATAATGATAGAGAAAATAAAATATTAGCACTTAGGAGCAAAGTAGAAGGAAGTAGCCCGGATGATGCTCTAAAAATTATTTTAGGTGCAGATGAACTATTTACAGGGTTAAAAAACTTAGAAACATCAGAAGCATATAGTTATTACTATTCTTTAAGAAAAGATATATTAGATAAAAAAACATTTAAAAAGACCTATCAATTTTCATGTGCTAAATTGGATGAAAAAGGAGAACCTAAGGACTTTACTTTTTGCATTTATCCAGATACATATGATTACAGAACAGTAACGCCGTACTTGTATTCTAAAAAACAAGGAAGGATGCTGCCATGTAATTTAGAAACATTAGATAGATTACAAAGCGAAGGGTTAAAATTAGGAAGATTAGGAATAGAAACTAGAGTTGGAAGACTAAGAAAGTATATGAAACAAGCAGTAAAAGAAAGTAAAAGAAAAAAAGAAAAAGAAAGATAATAGATATACAAAAATTTGTTTTGTATATCTATTGACTTTTTGAGTTTAAATATATATAATTATCAGGTAAATTAATAGAAAAAGGTGATAAAATGAAAGACGAGTTTTTAAAAATACTAAGACAAGTAAAAAGAGATGGAATAGAAGAGGTAATAAATTTTTTAGAAAAATCAGACTTTTTTATAGCGCCAGCAAGTACAAGATTTCATGGAAATCATGAAGGGGGTCTAGTAGAACATAGTTTAAAAGTATATGAAATATTAAAGCATAAGGTAGCTAATTGCATAATGGATATAAATATTCCAGAAGAATCAATAATAATAATTGGATTATTACATGATATTTGTAAAACAAACTTTTACAAAGTAGATTATAGAAATGCAAAAAATGCATTAGGAGTATGGGAAAAAGTTCCATACTATACAGTAGATGATACAATACCATATGGACATGGAGAGAAATCTGTTATGATGATAACAGAATATATGAAACTAACTCCAGAAGAAAAATATGCAATTAGATGGCATATGGGTTACACAGAGCCAAAAGAAAATTATAATGCAATAGGGGCAACATATAAAAAATATCCAATAGCATTATTAACACATGAAGCTGATTTAGAAGCAACTTATTTTTATGATACATAGGAAAATAGATAAGAAAGAGAGAAGATAGAATGTTAGCATATATTAAAGGAAAATTAGAAATGAAAATGACAGGATATGTTGTAATAGATGTAGGAGGTCTTGGTTACAAAGTATTTATGTCAGAAGCAGGAATTGAAAATTTAGGAAATATTGGAGATACGGTAAAAGTACATACTTATTATAGAGTAAGAGAAGATGACATTAGCATATATGGATTTAATACTTTAGAAGAACTAAAAATGTTTGAATTATTATTAGGAGTAAGTGGAGTAGGTGCAAGAACAGCTTTAACAATGCTTGCAACTTGCACGCCATCAGAGTTTGCTTTAGCAATAGTAGCAGAAGATGTAAAAGCTTTAACTGCTATTCCAGGAATAGGACCAAAATCAGCTAAAAGAATAATATTAGAATTAAAAGATAAAATAAAGAAAGAACAAGAGGTAGAGGCAATAAAAGATCAGATTGATAATAAACAAAAGGCGGATGGTAAATCAAAACTTGATGAAGCAATTGAAATAAGAGGAAAAGTAAGTGAAGCAATTGCAGCACTTCAAGTACTTGGATATAATAAAAAAGAAGTAGAAAAAGTATTTGAAAAAATAGATGCAAAAGAATTATCTACTGAAGAATTAATCAAAAAAGGATTGAGCTTGTTAAGTAGATAATATAGAAGAAAAAATAAAGAAGAAAAGATTAGATAGGAGGGAAAATAATGGATGCAAATGAGCCTTTAGCTTTTCGTATGAGACCAAAGACTTTAGATGATTACGTAGGACAAGAGCATGTCTTAGCAAAAGATAAAGTATTATATAGAACAATAAAAGCGGATAGATTATCAAGTATCATATTATTTGGACCTCCTGGTTGTGGAAAGACATCACTTGCAAGAGTAATTAGTGAGACAACAAAATATAAATTTTATAAAATAAATGCAGTAACAGCAGGAGTAGCAGATATAAAAAGGGTAATCGAAGAAACTAAGAATTTTATGCTAAATCCAGCAGGAAAAAGTATATTATTTATAGATGAGATACATAGATTTAATAAATTACAACAAGATGCACTTCTTCCATATGTAGAAAATGGAACAATAATTTTAATTGGTGCAACAACGGAAAATCCTTATTTTGAAGTAAATAAAGCTTTGATTTCAAGGTCAATGGTAATCAAATTAAATCCATTAACAGAAGATAATATATATCAAATATTAAAAAACGCACTAGTAAAAAAAGAAGGACTTGGAGATTATAATATAAAAATAGAAGATAGTACATTAAAAAAATTAGCTTCTATTAGTAATGGTGATGTAAGAACAGCTTTAAATGGTTTAGAAGTTGCAACTTTAACTACTGCAATGAGCGAAGATGGATATATTCATTTAACAGATGAGATAATAAAAAATAGTGTGCAAGAAAGAAAAGCAGTATTTGATAAAAATGGAGAATCTCATTATGATAATATAAGTGCATTTATTAAATCGATGAGAGGTTCAGATCCAGATGCTGCAGTATTTTATTTAGCAAGAGCATTAAATGGTGGAGAAGATCCAATGTTTTTAGCAAGAAGGATTGTAATTTGTGCTTCTGAAGATGTTGGCATGGCAAATCCAAATGCTTTAGTTGTTGCAAATAGCGCTATGCAAGCAGCACATATGATAGGAATGCCAGAAGCAAGAATTTTACTTTCAGAAGCTGCAATTTATGTTGCGACATCTCCAAAATCAAATGCATCTTATATGGCAATAAATAAAGCTTTAGATGATGTAAAAAGTAAAGATACAGGAGAAGTTCCAATGCACATAAGAAATGCACCAATAGAAGGTATGAAAAACTTAGGATACCATGAAGGATATAAATATCCACATGATTATCCAGGACACTATGTAGAACAACAGTATCTTCCAGATAAGATGGCTGGAACAATATATTATGATGATAGTGACATTCCAGAAAAAATAGAAAAACAAATTAAAAGCCCAAGAAAAGTAAAAAAAGAAGAAAAGTAAAATAAAAATTCATAAAAAAATAAAAATTGGAAAACCTACTATAAAGTAGGTTTTTATTATGTTAAAAAAAGGATTAATTGGAATACTTGCAGGGGTAATTAGTGGTCTATTTTCAACTGGAGGTGGAATGATAATAGTTCCTGCACTTATACATTTATTAAATATGGAAGATACAAAAGCAAGAGGAACTTCAGTATTTTGTATTTTACCAATGGTAATAACTAGTAGTATTTTTTATTATCAAGGTCATTATATAGAATGGAAAACGGCTATTCTTTGTGCTATAGGTGGAACCATTGGTGGATATTTTGGTGCAAAATTATTAAAAAAATTACCAGAAAAAGTTTTGAAAATAGCTTTTACTGTATTTTTAGTTTATGTATCTTTTAGAATGTTAACATCTTAAATAAAGGAATGGTATTATGTTTGAAGTATTAATTGGAGCGGTTTCTGGTATTGTCTCAGGAACTGGTATGGGAGGAGGAACAATACTTATATTCCTTCTTACATTTGTAATGGGAGTAGAACAAAGAGTAGCACAAGCAACAAATTTAATATTTTTTATACCAACATCTTTAATTGCTATTATTGTTAATTTAAAAAATAAAAATTTAAGTTTAAAAACGGGAATTATAATTTCAATATTTGGAATATTTGGAGCAATTGTAGGAGCAAACTTAGCAATTCATATGGATGTTAATATTTTAAAAAAGTGTTTTGGAATTTTTCTTGGTGCTATTGCAATAAATGAAATATATTCCATTACAAAAAAGTATAAAAAAGTAAAAAATAAAGAATAATAAATAAAAAAGAGAGGTGAATATAATGAGATTTATTAAAGGTGTTATGATAGGAGGATTAATTACAACTGGTTTAGTTATGATGTATGCTGAAAGTGGAAAGACAAATAAAAAAACAGTAATGAGACAAGGAAAGAAAATGGCTAAAAAGATGGGAATTATATAAAAATAGGGAGGCACCAATAAAAGTGCCTCCCACCCAAAGTAATTACACTTTGGGATTCCGATAAGGAGTTTTAATTAATGAATATGACGTAAAGGCAAAATGGAGGAAAGACAAGACATTAATATATACTCCTTAATCGGCATACAAAGGTTACCACATGGCAACCTTGTTAATTATTTTACTATAAATAGATGGTTTTGTCAATTGGTTACATAAAATTAGAAATTTAAATCT
>CALXCH010000007.1 GCA_944386735.1 uncultured Clostridia bacterium | reverse complement strand
CAAAATCCAACATCAGAAGAACTTGTTGAGATTGCACATTCTTCAAGTAAAAGTTTTGAACAACTTGTAGAGAAAAAAGCAAAAGTAGCAATGCTTTCTTATTCTACAAAAGGAAGTGCTAAGTGTGAATTAACTCAAAAGGTTATTGATGCAACAGAAATGATAAAACAAAAATACCCAGAAATAGAAGTGGATGGAGAATTGCAATTAGATGCGGCAATTGTACCAGAAGTAGGTGCAAGCAAAGCGCCAGGAAGTAAGACTGCAGGATATGCTAATACATTAATATTTCCAAATTTAGATGCTGGAAATATTGGATATAAATTAACTCAAAGATTAGGAAAAGCAGAAGCATATGGACCACTTTGCCAAGGAATAGCAAGACCAGTAAATGATTTATCAAGAGGATGCTCAAGTAAAGACATTGCAGGAGTAATAGCAATAACAGCAGTGCAAGCACAAGATGAGACATAAGAAAATGGGTCTTTTTGTCTCAAGGAAGGAGCAAATATGAAAGTATTAGTTTTAAACTCAGGTAGCTCATCATTAAAATATCAAGTAATTGATATGGAAACAGAAAAAACATTAGTAAAAGGAAATTTTGAAAGAATAGGACAACCAAAATCATTTGTAACACATAAAGTAAATGGAGTTAAACACAAATTTGAACGTGAGGCAAGAAATCATGAAGAAGCAATTGAGTTTGTTTTAGATAGGTTAACAAATGAACATTATGGCGTACTTAAGAGTTTAGATGAACTTGCTGGAATTGGTCATAGAGTAGTTCATGGCGGAGAGAAATTCTCTGAACCAGTTATAATTACAGATGAAGTAATAGAAGAAATAAGAAACGTAAGTGATTTAGCACCATTACATAATCCAGCAGCTGTACTTGGTATGGAAGCTTGTAAGAAAGTTGTCCCTAATATGAAAATGGTAGCAGTATTTGATACAGCATTTCACCAAACACTACCAAAAGAACGATATGTGTATCCAATACCATATGAGTATTATGAAAAATATGGTATTAGAAAATATGGATTTCATGGGACGTCTCATCAATATGTAGCAGAGAGAGTTGCTGAACTGCTTAAAAAAGATATAAAAGATTTAAAAATAGTAAATTGCCATTTAGGTCAAGGCGCAAGTATATGTGCTATTCAAAATGGTAAATCAGTAGAAACAAGTATGGGATTAACACCACTTGGTGGAATTGTTATGGGAACCAGAAGTGGAGATTTAGATCCTTCTGTTGTAACATATATGATGAATAAATTAGATTTATCACCAGAAGAAGCAGAAAGTATTTTAAATAAAGAGTCTGGAGCATATGGAATATCTAAAGTATCAATGGATTTTAGAGATATAGAAGCTGAGGCGAACGCTGGAGGTCGTCATGCAAAACTTGCTTTAAAAATATTCCATAATACAGTAGCATCTTATGTAGCAAAATGCATAGTGGCAATGGGAGGAATAGATGTTTTAACATTTACAGCAGGAGTTGGAGAAAAAGGACAAGACTCTAGAGAAGCTATATGTGAAGGATTAAAATTCTTTGGTGTAAAATTAGATAAAGAAAAAAATCAAAAGGTAAAAGGGATAGAGGCAAAAGTATCAAGTGAAGACTCAAAAGTTGTTGTTTATGTAGTTCCTACAAATGAAGAACTAATGATAGCAAAAGAAACTTTGGGATTATTAAATAAATAATTTGTTATTAAATTTTTTAATATATAAAAGCATAACATAAGAAAAAATTAAGAATTAAAAAATAAGGAAAAGAAAGGAAGATTAAATTGAAAATATTAGTATTAAACTGTGGTAGTTCATCATTAAAATACCAACTAATTAACATGGAAACAGAAGAAGTTTTAGCATCAGGAAAATATGAAAGAATAGGAGAAGAAGAAGCTTTTATTACACATAAAGCATTAGGAAAAAAGGTAGAAATCAAGAAACCAGCATATGACCACAAAGAAGCAATTGAATTTACTTTAGCACAACTTACAAACCCAGAATATAAGGTAATTGATAGCTTAGATGAAATAGGAGCAATAGGACATAGAGTAGTTCATGGTGGAGAAATATTTAAGGATTCAGCAGTTATAGATGATAAAGTAATTGAACAAATAAAAGAATGTGGAGAATTTGCACCATTACATAACCCAGCAGCAGCACTTGGTATGGAAGCTTGTAAAAAGGTTATGCCAGGAAAACCAATGGTAGCTGTATTTGATACAACATTCCATCAAACAATGCCAAAAGAAAATTATATTTATCCAATACCATATGAATATTATACAAAATATGGAATAAGGAAATATGGAGCACATGGTACATCACACATGTATGTATCACAAAGATTAGCAGAAATAGAAGGAAAAGATGTAACAAAATTAAAAATAGTTTCTTGTCATTTAGGACAAGGTGCAAGTATATGTGCTATAAAGAATGGAAAATCATTTGACACAAGTATGGGATTAACACCACTTGGTGGTATTCCAATGGTTACTAGAAGTGGAGATTTAGATCCTTCTGTTTTAACTTATATTATGAAAAAAGAGAATATTTCAGCTGGAGAGATGGAGGATATATTAAATAAAAAATCAGGAGTAATGGGAATTTCAGGATTAGCTCCAGATTTTAGAGTAATAGAACAGGCATCTAACGAAGGGAATGAAAGAGCAAAAATTGCAATTGAAAGTTTTGAATATTCTATTGCAGGTTATGTTGCAAAATATGCGAGCTTAATGGATGGAGTAGATTACATTATATTTACAGGTGGAATTGGAGAAAACCAAATTAATATAAGAAAAGGTATCTGTGAAAAACTTGCATTTATGGGAGTAGAAATAGATGTAGATCAAAACAATATGAGAGGAGAAGAAAAAATAATTTCTAAACCAAGTTCTAAAGTTACAGTATATGTGATACCAACTAATGAAGAATTAATGATAGCAAAAGAGACACAAAGATTGGTATAACCCATTGGTAAATAATAGATTTGAAGAACAAAAAAATTAACTTTTTTGTTCTTTTTTTGTTGACTTTTATAAAACTTTGTGGTTAAATACAGATTACAAGAAATAGGTAGAATTTTTAAAACTTTCCATGAAAGAGGTGAATAAAAAATGCAAGATGAAGTAACAAATACAATTTTAAAAGAATTAAGAAATTTTAGAATGGAAGAAGAAATACGTTGCAAGCAAAATATAAAAGCTCTTTCTAATTTAGAAAAAGAAATAAAGGAAAATTTTGATGCTATGTTAGGATTAAGAAGAAAAATGGTCACATTAGAAGGAAAAACAGATAATCTAAAAAGTGTAATTGCTGAAAATACTGCACAAATGTTTAATATAAAAGGAAAAACTGAAAATTTAGAAAGAACAATAGAAGAATTAAAAGAAACACAAGAAGAAAATGAAATATATGATTGGGATTTTGTTAAAGATTTTGATAAAGAACAGTTAATAAGTAACCTAATTTTAAAAGTTTGGAACTTGACCGAAAGAGTAGAAGCATTAGAAAAATAAAATATTTTAAGGAGGTTATGATATGCAAGAAGAAGTAGTAAACACAATTCTAAGAGAATTAAGAGAATTTAGAACAGAAGAAAATAAGCGTTGGGAGGAAAACGATAAACGCTGGGAAGAAAATACCAAGCGTTGGGAAGAAAACGATAAACGTTGGGATGTAAACAATGAAAGGCTTACTAACTTAGAAAACGCAACCAAGGAAAACACAGAAGCTATTTCTAAATTAAACACAAAAGTAGATAACTTAGAAAAGGTAACAGCTGAAAACACTAAGGCTATTTCTAAACTAAATACAAAAGTAGATAACTTAGAAAAGGTAACAGCTGAAAACACTAAGGCTATTTCTAAATTAAATGTTAAAGTAGATAGTTTAGAAAAAGCAACAGAAGAAAACACTAAAGCAATCTTTGATTTAAAAACTCAAGTAAATGGTTTAGATGCTAAGGTAACTGATTTAGAAAAAGCAACTAAGGAAAATACTGGAAAAATAGAAAAATTAGAAGTAGCAACAAATAATAATAGCCAAAAAATATCAAAACTAGAAGAAGTTACAAAAGGAAATACAGAAAGAATAACAAGCCTAGAAAGAACAACAAAAGAAAATACACAAAGTATTAATAAATTATCAGAGAAAATAGAAAATAATAAACTTGGAATAATGGATACTTTTGATAGAATGGAAAAAAGTATATCAAATAGTTTTAATGAAATGAAAGAATATATGGATGAAAAATTTGATAAAATTAATGAGGTTAATTTAAACAATGATGTAGAACATAGGGAATTTAGAAAAATATTGGGAATATTAGGTGCAAGTAATTCAAAATCAGTAAAGAGAATAGAAAAACTAGAAGAATGGAAAAAGGATATAGATGGAAGCCTATTTGCTGTTTAATAAAATTTCAAGAATAATTATAAATTTGCTATGATTAAAAACATGAAATAAGGAGGAAAAGATATGGAAGATAAGGATGAAAATATAAGCCGAAAAGAATTAGAAGATATTATAAAAGAAAATGAAAAACATTTTAAAGTAAATGATGAAAAAATTTCTAGATTAGAAAAAGAAGCAGAAAATTGTAAATACCATATAAAACATTTAAATGAATTAATAGAAGGAATTTTACGAATTTTTGATTTAAAGGATGTTACAGAAGATAATCTCATAACTATGAATGATATAGACCATACTAAGTTTACACAATTAATTGAAACATTAATGAAAAAAGTTCAAGCATCAGAAAAAAGAGTAACTGAATTAGAAGAATGGAAAAAGAAAATAGAAAATACGTTATTGTCAGCTTAAGAAAATTAAAAAAAGTACTTGCAAAATGAAAAAAAGGTGGTATAATAATTGCATAAATGTAAAAAACTGTAACAAGGACACGATAAATAATGTAATATCTTTAAGAGAGCTAATCATTTGGTGCGAGATTGGTAAGTAAAAATTATTTGTTATCACCTTAGTTTGTTGCTAGACTGAAAAAATAAGTAAGTTTAGTCGTAAATCTGCGTTAAAGATAATTAAGAGAGTGGATTGTGTTTTTAATAAATTTACTAACTTAGGTGGTACCGCGGGAAAAGAGTTTTTTCGTCCTAAATAAAGGATGGAAAGACTCTTTTTTGATTATTTATTTAAAAATTGTTATTTATTTTTTATTATTATATATTATTTTAAAAGGAGGAATATTATGTATAAGAAAGTAGAACTTCCAGACGGTTTTGTCGGAATGGAAAGAAAAGTATCTGAAATGTGGAAGCAAAAAGATATTGAAAAGAAAAACTTTGCAATGAATGAAGGAAAAAGATATTTTACATTTTATGATGGACCACCAACAGCAAATGGAATGCCACATGTTGGTCATATTGAAACAAGGGTAATAAAAGATATTATACCAAGATATAAAGTAATGAAAGGATATAAAGTAATTAGGAAAGCTGGTTGGGATACACATGGACTTCCAGTAGAACTTGAAATTGAAAAATCTTTAGGAATTTCAGGAAAAGAACAAATAGAAGAGTATGGAGTAGAAAACTTTGTTAAGAAATGTAAAGAAAGCGTATTTACTTATGTTCATATGTGGGAAGAAATGACAAACAAAGTTGGCTTCTGGGTAGATATGGAGCATCCATATGTAACATACCATAATGAATATATTGAGTCAGTATGGTGGGCTTTAAAACAAATGTGGGAAAAAGGACTTTTATATGAAGGACATAAAGTTATGCCATATTGTCCAAGATGTGGAACAGCACTTTCTTCACATGAAGTAGCACAAGGATATAAGGATGTAAAAGATTTAACTTGTATTGCTAAATTTAAAGTTTTAGATAAAGAAAATACTTATATCTTAGCTTGGACAACAACACCATGGACATTACCATCAAACTTAGCTTTAGCAGTAAATAAATCATATGAATATGCAGAAGTAAAAGCAAATGTAGGAACAGATGATGAACCTAAATATGAAAACTACATTTTAGCAAAAGACTTAATTGATGAAGTTTTAAGAGAAACACCATATGAATTAGTTAGAACATTTAAAGGAGAAGAATTACTAGGAACAAAATATGAGCAATTAATGCCATTTGCAAAAGTAGATGGAAAAGCTTTTGTTGTAATCCATGGAGACTATGTAACATTAACAGATGGTACAGGTATAGTTCATATAGCTCCAGCTTATGGTGAAGATGACAGCGTAGTTGCAAAACAAAATGGAATAGCATTTGTAAACTTAGTAGATAAATCAGGAAACTTTGTAAAAGAAGTAGAACCATGGGCAGGAAGATTTGTTAGAGATTGTAATGAAGATATTTGTAAATGGTTAAAAGAGAGAAATAAATTATTTAGTAAAGAGAAACATGTTCACTCTTATCCACATTGCTGGAGATGTGACACACCACTTCTTTATTATCCAAAGGAAAGCTGGTTTGTTGCAATGAGTAAACTAAGAGATGAACTAGTTGAAAATAATAGCAAAGTAAACTGGTATCCAGAAACAATTAAAACAGGAAGATTTGGAAAATTTTTGGAGAATGTAATTGACTGGGGAATTTCAAGAGACAGATATTGGGGAACACCACTTCCAATCTGGACTTGTGAAGATGAAAACTGTGGTCATCAAGAATGTATTGGTTCAATTGAAGAATTAAAGGAAAAAGCAATAGATTGTCCAGATGATATAGAACTTCATAAACCATATATTGATGATGTATATTTAAAATGTCCAAAATGTGGTAAAAAAATGAAGAGAGCAAAAGAAGTAATAGATTGTTGGTTTGACTCTGGTTCAATGCCTTTTGCACAATGGCATTATCCATTTGAAAATAAGGAAATGTTTGATAATAACTTCCCAGCAGACTTTATTTCAGAAGCAGTAGACCAAACAAGAGGATGGTTCTATACATTAATGGCAGTTGGAACTGCATTATTTGGAACATCACCATTTAAAAACTGTATAGTATTAGGACACGTATTAGATGAACATGGACAAAAAATGTCTAAATCAAAGAAAAATGGTGTAGATCCAATAACACTATTAGACACAGTTGGAGCAGATGCAACAAGATGGCACTTCTATACAAGTAGTGCTCCATGGCTTCCAAAAAGATTGGGAATAAAAAATGTACAAGAAACACAAAGAGGATTCTTAAGTACGTTATGGAACGTATATTCATTCTATGTTTTATATGCTGAGATAGATAAATTTAATCCATTAGAATATAAAGACTATAAACTAACAAATGTAATGGACAAATGGATAATTTCTAAATTAAATACATTAGTAAAAGAAGTAGCAGAGAAACTAGATGCTTATGATATAACAGGAGCAGCATTATTAATAGAAGACTTTACAGATCAACTATCTAATTGGTATGTACGTAGAAATAGAGAAAGATTCTGGGCTCAAGAATTAAATGATGAAAAAATAGGTGCATATGTAACATTATATAGAGTATTAACAACATTAATAAAAGTAGCAGCACCATTTACACCATTTATGACAGATGAAATTTACCAAAACTTAGTAGTAGGTTTAGATAAAGATGCTCCAGAAAGTGTTCACTTATGCCTATGGCCAGAAGTAAATGAAAATGAAATTGACAAAAAGCTAGAAAAAGAAATGAGTTTAGCATACAAGATTGTAAAACTAGGAAGAAGTGCAAGAAATAGTGTCAATATCAAAAATAGACAACCATTATCAGAAATGTTAATTTCAATAGACACATTACCAAAATACTATGAAGACATTGTAAAAGATGAATTAAATGTTAAGAAAATAGAATTTGGTGCAGAAATGAGTAAATATGTAGATTTTGAAATAAAACCAAATTTACCAGTACTTGGAAAAGAATATGGAAAATTAATTCCAAGAATAAGAGAAGAAATTAGTAAACTAAATCAAATGGATTTAGCAAATAAGGTAAAAAAAGGTGATACTGAATATATTCAAATTGATGATACAGAAATTGGACTAAATTCAGAAAACTTACTTGTTACAATGCAAGGAAAAGAAGGCTTTGCATTTAGTGGAGAAGGAGAACTTGGTGTAGTATTAGAAACAACTATTACTAAAGAGCTAAAAGAAGAAGGCTATGTACGTGAAGTATTATCTAAAGTACAAAACATGAGAAAAGAAAAAGGATTTGAAGTTTTAGACAGAATAAACTTATATGTAGCAGGAAATCCTGAACTTGAAGAAGTTATAAGAAAAAATGAAGAATTAATAAAACACGATACATTAGCAAATAAAATAGTATATCATGAAGATAGAGAACAATATACTACAACAAATATAAATGGTGAAAAACTAGATATAGATGTAGAAGTAGTAAAATAATGTTTTTTGGGACGGGGTCAAAAAACAGCTCACTTTAAAAATGAGATAAGACCTGTCCCTTTTTTATTTGCTTTTTTTCTTAATTTGTGATATTAAAGAGTAGTACAAAGGTGAAAGAAAGGAGTTTGTATGGATATTTTTGAAAATCTAGGTGAAGCGATTAAAGAAACTTTAGAAAATACAGTTGAAAAAGCAAAGACAAACATAGATACTAAGGGAACTAATCTATCAAATGATGAAGTAGAATTAGCTAAAAAACTAGATGCAATAGAAGATTTTACAATAGATAGATTTGAAGGAGATATTGCAGTTTTAGAGAATAGAAACACAGGAAAAATGTTAAATGTAAAAAAAGAAGATTTACCGGAAAATGTAAAAGAAGGAGATATCTTAGATAAAATAAATGGTAAATATACTGTAAATCAAGAAAAAACATTAGAAGCCAAAGAAAGAATAAAAGACAAAATGAAAAACTTATGGAATAATTAAAATGAAATATAGGGAATAAGTATATAGGGGGAAAACAAATGAGTAGAAGAAAGAAGAGTACACAAAAGCTAATTGGAAGTATTATTGGAATTATTGTTTTAATGATAGCAGGAATATTTGGCTTAAATAATGAAAATATAAATGCTATTTTAGGAACAGAAAATAATGTTAATACTACTGCAGAACAAGAGATAACTACAAATTCAATGCCAGTAGATGGAAATTTAAATATATATTTTATAGATGTTGGACAAGCAGATAGTATATTAATTACAAACAATGATGCTTCTATGTTAATAGATGCAGGAAATAATGAAGATGGAGAAGATGTTGTAAACTTTATTAAAGATAAAGGAATAACAAAATTAGATTATGTTGTAGGCACACATCCACATGAAGACCATATTGGTGGTTTAGATGATGTTATAAATAGTGATTTAGAAATTGATAACATTTATATGCCTAAAATTGAAACAACAACTAAAACTTTTGAAGATGTAATAGATGCTATAGAAAATAAAGGATTATCTATAACTAGTCCTAAAAAAGGTGATACATTTAACATAGGAAATGCTAGTTTAGAAGTTATGACAGATAGTATTTTAGATGAAGATAATTTAAATCTTTCTTCAATAACATTACTTATGCAATATGGAAATAACAAATTTTTATTTATGGGAGACGCAGAAGAAAAAAATGAAGAAACAAGAGATTGGCCAAAGGTTGATTTATTAAAGGTAGGGCATCATGGCTCAAGTACTAGTAGCTCAGATAAGTTCTTAAATGAAACTAAACCTACATATAGTATAATAATGGCAGGAGAAGGAAATTCTTATGGACTTCCTACACAGGAAACTCTAAATAAATTACAAAGTATTGGAAGTACAATTTATAGAACAGACTTAAATGGAACAATTACAGTAACTTCTGATGGAGAAAATATAGAGATTTCAACTTCTAAAAATTGACTTTTTATGTAAAATGTATTAAGATATATTTACGTTAGCTGGTGTATAACAGATGCACCAGTTGGTATTCATTGTTATAAATTTAGCGATGAAAGAGAAGATTGGAGAGAAAATGCTTAATCACTATGTAGAATTTATTTTTATTAATCCTCTTAGACATAAGCGATTGGAAGTTCAAGAAAGAAATGAAAAATCAATTGTTTTTCCAGAAGGGGTTGTAGCTTATCGGTTTTATGACAGAAATGAAGTTGTAGCAGATGACGGAGAGTTACTTAGAGGGAAAAGAAAGAATTTTTCTGAAAGAAAATTCTTAGTATCTCCAGAAATTGTGGAAAATGCTACTATGGAAGATATAACAAATATTGGAGCAAACACTAGGGTCGCAGGCCCTAGTTCAAGATTTGCTAGGAGGATGAAAAAATTATTTCCATAAAAGTTTTTATTTCCTATCTTAGAAAAGAAATTATTTCTTTCCCCCCTCGCAGGAGGGGGTTCTTTTTTTGCCTAAAATTAACTATTTAAGAAAAATTTAATCTTAAAATTACTTGACAGTTTATAAGAATAAAGTTAAAATAGAATAGGTAGGAAAAAATATATTTTAGAAATAAAGGTATATATATTTTATTCGAACATTGAAAATTAAATAAGAAAGAGGTGTATTGATTATGACTATTGTAATCGTTGTCGCCGCTGTCTTAATCTCGCTTGCAATTGGTATACCAATAGGAATGGTATATAGAAAAAAAGTTGCAGAGTCTAAAATCCAAGGTGCAGAAAATGAAGCAAAAAGGTTAGTGGATTTAGCTAAAATAGAAGCTGAAAATTTAAAGAAAGAAGAAATTTTTAAAGCTAAAGAAGAAATTATGGCTAGTCGTAAAGAATTAGACCAGGAGATTAAAGAAAGAAGAGGCGAAGTACAAAAACAAGAAGCTAGATTAATTCAAAAAGAAGAAAACTTAGAAAAACGTTCAGATAATTTTGAAAAAAAGGAAAGAGACTTAGAGAATAGATTACAAGATTTAGACAAACAAAAAGAAGAATTAGAAAAATTACATGACCAAGAAATGGTAGAACTTCAAAAAATTGCAGCCTTAACTAAAGAAGAGGCAAAACAAAGATTATTATCTGAAATGGAAAAAGAATTAGTAGCAGAAAAAGCAGCATTGATAAGAGAACAAGATCAAAAAGCTAAGGAGACAGTGACTAGAGATGCAAAGGAGATGCTTTGCTATGCTATACAAAAATGTGCTGCGGACCATTCTCAAGAGACTACAGTATCAATTGTAGCTCTTCCAAATGATGAAATGAAAGGAAGAATTATAGGTAGAGAGGGTAGAAACATAAAAGCCTTAGAAACATTAACAGGAATTGATTTAATAATTGATGATACACCAGAAGCAGTAGTATTATCAGGATTTGATCCATTAAGAAGAGAAGTTGCAAAAATTGCATTAGAGAAACTAATTGATGATGGAAGAATTCATCCTGCTAAGATTGAGGAAATGGTAGAAAAGGCCAAAGAAGAAGTTGAAAATACTATTAAGGAAGAAGGAGAAAGAGCAGTTTTAGAAACAGGTGTTATTGGACTTCATCCAGATATAGTGAAATTAATTGGAAAATTAAAATACAGAACAAGTTATGGTCAAAATGTATTAAACCACTCAATTGAAGTATCAAATTTAGCTAGAATAATGGCGGATGAATTAGGCTTAGATACTAAACTTGCAAGGAGAGCAGGATTGTTACATGATATAGGTAAAGCTTTAGATCATGATGTAGAAGGAACACATGTAGATATAGGTGTTGAAGTACTTAAAAAATATAAAGAAAATCCATTAGTTATAAATGCAGTAGCAGCACATCATGGTGATGTAGAGCCACAAACATTAGAAGCAGTTTTAGTACAAGCTGCAGATGCAATATCTGCTTCAAGACCTGGAGCAAGAAGAGAAACTTTAGAAGCATATATTAAGAGATTACAAAATCTTGAGGAAATTGCAGATTCATTTGACGGAGTTGAAAAATCTTTTGCAATACAAGCTGGTCGTGAAATCAGAATTATTGTTAAACCAGATAAAATTTCTGATGACCAAATGACAATTTTGGCAAGAGATGTTGCTAAAAAGGTTGAGGCTGAAATGGATTATCCAGGACAAATTAAAGTAAATGTTATTAGAGAAACAAGAGTAGTTGATTATGCTAAATAAACAAAGAGAGGGAAACCTCTCTTTTATTATTGGATAAGAAATTTATAAGTTCAAATAATATAAGAATCAAGGATATTATTTTATAAATATAATATCCTTGATAATGTTAGATTATCCGGCAGCTTTCTTGAGGCGCTCTAAGAGTTCTGGGCTAATTTCACTACTTATTGAGTGCATTTTATCCCATTCGGGATAAGTAAAATAAGTTCCATCAGGCTTTGCCAGAGGAGCAATACTAGAAGTTCCAAGTTCTTTATGTAAAATATATATTACTCCAGTACCCAATTCATGGTAGTAAGCTATTTTTTGTCGCATATTCATAGAAAGAATAGGCATACCATGTGTTACATTGTCATCTAAAAGTTCAAACCAAAATCTGTCATGCTTATAGCTAGTAACAAAAGTGCCATCAGCATTAACCATTGGAGCCAGACTACTGGAACGAGATGAGTGATATGCAAGAAACACAGTCTCAGTGTGAAGGTCTGCTAAAATTGTAACCTTACCAAATAACAATTTTTGAGAGTACTCTTCAGAGATATTGTATCTAATCATTTTGAACTCCTTAGAACAAAAGACTGTCAAATAATAAGCGAATAGTAGCAATTGCTACAGTAAACTAAATGTTTACATTTCTTCTCCTTTCAACGTTTTGGATAAAGAAAGTATATCATATATTATATGTTTGGTCAAATTATGTAAAACTAAAATTTGATTATTTTTAAAAAATATAGTATTATATAAAGGTAATTTATTTTAGAAAGAAGGAATTATATTGAAGATATTAGCAGTAGGAGATTTAGTTGGTTCTGCAGGAGTTAAAAAGCTAAAGACAGAACTTAATAAAATAAGAGAAAATGAAAAAATAGATTTTGTAATAGTAAATGGTGAAAATGCTGGAGAAGGAATGGGAATAACTAAAAAGAATTTTGATAATATATTAGAAGAAAATGTAGATGTTATAACTATGGGAAATCACACTTGGGGTAAAAAAGATATATTTAATTTTATAAATCATCCAAAATTATTAAGACCAGCAAACTATCCTAAAGGAGTTCCAGGTAAAGGATACAATATTTATGAATGCAAAGATAAAAAAATAGCAGTTATAAATTTAATAGGAAGGGTAGATGTAAATGTATTATCTGAAAATCCATTTTTAATAGCAAAAGACTTAGTAGAAAAATTACAAAATAAAGCAGACATGATAATAATAGATTTTCATGCAGAAGCAACAGCCGAAAAAATTGCACTTGGATATTACTTAGATGGAAAAGTAACAGCAATTTTTGGAACGCATACACATGTGCAAACAGCAGATGAAACAATACTTGAGAATGGAACAGCATATATAACAGATATAGGTATGACAGGACCTAAAAAATCAGTTATAGGTATGGATGTATCAGCTTCTATTAAGAGATTCGAAACAACACTTCCTGAAAGATATAGGATAGCTGTTGGAGAAGCTATGCTTAATGGTGTTATTTTTGATGTAGATAATAGTACTAATAAGGTGAAAAATATAAAAAGAATTAGAATGTAAAATACATTTGTCGAAAAAAAGGTTTTATCGCGATGAAAACTTCCATAAATTTCCAGAAAACTATTTACATTTATTTCCAGATATTGTAAAATAAAAATTGTAAAAGTTGCAACAACAAAAATAAAATTATAGGAGGCAAAAGAAAATGGAAATTTTAAAGATTTCATCAAAATCAAATCCAAATTCAGTAGCAGGAGCAATTGCTGGATTGGTAAAAGAATCAAACAGAGCAGAGATGCAAGCAATTGGAGCAGGAGCATTAAATCAAGCAGTAAAGGCTGTAGCAATAGCAAGAGGATTTGTAGCGCCATCAGGAGTTGACCTTGTTTGTATTCCAGCATTTGCAGAAGTCGAAGTGGAAGGAGAAGATAGAACTGGAATAAAACTAATTGTAGAGTCAAGAAGTTAATAAAAAATAATAATTACAGGCTATAAATTAGCCTGTTTTTGTATTTTTAGAATAATTTTTTGTTCCAAATTCCAAGATGACTTGAAATTTTTACGAAATTAATGTATGATATCATAAGTACAGAGGTGGAATATGAAATCAAATTGGATTAAATATGTTTTTGTTGTATTTATTATTCTAATTTTAGGTATTGCAATATATATAATTAGACAAGATGAAGAAGTAAAAAAACAAGAAGAAGAGTTTACTGCGAGTACCCAAGATGATAGAGTAAAAGAATTGAAGCTAGGAATAGCACAGTTTGATACAATAAACCCTATTCTTAGTAAAAATAAAAATGTTCAAAACATTACTAAGTTAATATATGAACCATTAGTTAATTTGACTTCGGATTATAGAGCTGAACCATGTTTAGCAACAGAATGGGCAAAAGAGAGTGGCAATTCTTATTTAATTAAATTAAGAGAAAATGTTAGATGGTCTGATGGGCAAGTATTTACTGCAGATGATGTAAGATTTACAATAGATAGATTAAAAGATTCAGATACAATTTATTCTGCGAATGTTCAGGACGTAGTTGGAGTGGATGTTGTTGACGATTATACTGTAAGGATAAATCTAGATAAAGACGTTCCATTTTTTGAATATAATTTAACATTTCCAATATTATCAAAAGAATATTATCAAGGAGAAGATTTTGCAACAAGTAGTAAGAATACTTCTCCTGTAGGAACAGGTATGTTTAAAATAACAGATGTTCAAGGCTCTTATATAACATTATCAAAAAACACCAGTTATTGGAACAAAAATAAAGATAGTGTAATAGAAACGATTACTGTTAATTTATATTCTTCTATTGGAGAATTATACAATAGTTTTAAAGTAGGAGGAATAGATTTAATTGCAACAGATAATGTTAATATTCAAGATTACATTGGAACAATTGGTTATACTCCAAGAGAAATAAAAGGAAGGGAACATACATTTTTAGCATTTAACATGTCTAATAATTTGTTAAGTAGAACGGAAGTTAGAAAAGCAATTGCGTATTCTATAGATAAAGATAATATAAACTCAAATGCTTTAGGTGGAAAATGTATTACAAGTAGTTTTACTCTTGATTATGGAAATTGGTTATATCAAAATCAAGATACAAGCAGTGGATATAATGTAGAACAGGCAAATAAAGAATTAACAGATGCAGGTTGGGTTTATAGAAGTGGTTCATGGCAAAAAACGGAAAACAGAAAAACACAGAGAATAGAACTTAATTTATTAGTAAGAGCAAGTGATAGCACGAAAGTAGCTGTTGCTCAAAACATAGAAACACAATTAGAAGCACAAGGAATTATAATAAATATAGTACAAGCAACAGACGAACAATATAATAATGCGATAAATAGTAAAAATTATGATATTGCTCTATGCTCAATTACATTATCACCAAGCCCAAATTTAGACACTTTTTTCGGAGATGGCAATATTGCAAATTATTCAAATGAAGAAGTATCAAATATATTAAATGAGACAAAAAATACAACAGATGAAAATGTATTAAAACAAGATTACCAAAGATTAGCCGATATTTATAAGACTGATGTACCATATATAAGCTTATATAATAATAAATATACAATTGCTTATAGTTCAAGTTTAGTAGGAGATATAACACCAAATTGGTTTTATCAGTTCTATGGAATAGAAGGATGGTATAAATAAAAAATAAAAAAATTTTAAAAAGTTATTGACAAAACAAATATTTGGTATATAATAACAATATCAAACAAAAGTTCAATGAATTTAAGGAGGAAAAATAATGGAAGAAAACGCAGAGAAGAAAAAAGCATTAGAAGTGGCTATGAGCCAAATAGAAAAACAATTTGGAAAAGGTTCAGTAATGAAACTTGGTGATTTTAAAGCAATGGAAATAGAAGCAATACCAACAGGAGCTTTAAGTCTAGATATAGCATTAGGTATAGGAGGAGTTCCAAGAGGTAGAATTATAGAAATATTTGGACCAGAGTCTTCTGGTAAAACGACTTTAGCATTACATATTATAGCTGAAGCACAAAAAATGGGTGGAGAAGCAGCTTTTATTGATGCAGAACATGCATTAGATCCAGTTTATGCTAGAAAATTAGGTGTAGATATAGATGATTTAATTGTTTCACAACCAGATACAGGTGAACAAGCATTAGAAATTACAGAAAGTTTAATTAGAAGTGGAGCTTTAGATGTTGTTGTTGTAGACTCAGTTGCAGCATTAGTTCCTAAAGCTGAAATTGATGGAGATATGGGAGATTCTCATATGGGACTTCAAGCAAGACTTATGTCACAAGCATTAAGGAAACTTGCTGGAGCAATTAATAAATCAAAAACAGTTTTAATCTTTATTAACCAATTAAGAGAAAAAATAGGAGTTATGTTTGGAAATCCAGAAACAACAACAGGAGGACGTGCATTAAAATTTTATGCTTCTGTTAGAATGGATATAAGAAGAATAGAAAATATTAAACAAGATGGAGAAATTAAAGGAAATAGAGTTCGTGTTAAAGTAGTTAAAAACAAAGTTGCTCCACCATTTAGAGAGGCTGAATTTGACATTGTTTATGGACAAGGTATTTCTAAAGAAGGAAATATTTTAGATATGGCTGTAAATCTAGACATTGTTGATAAAGCGGGTTCTTGGTTTAGCTATAATGGTGAGAGAATTGGACAAGGTAGAGAAAATGTTAAAAAATATCTAAAAGAAAATCCAGATATTATGGATGAAATTGAAGGTAAAGTTAGAGATAATTTTGCTAAAGCTTTTGAACAAAGTTTAGGCGAAGATCTACCAAGTAAAGAAGACGATGACGAAGATTAATAATTAAATAGCAAAAAAGGGGCTAATTAGGTAAATATAGTTTATCTAATTAGCTCCTTTTTAAATGCCAAGAAAAAATTTACAAAAGCATAAATAAAAATATTGATAAAATAAAATACAGACAGCAAGTTGGGAATGGTTAAATTAATTATAAAATAAAAAAGAAAGGATTTTGTATTATGGAAGAAAAGAAAAATGAAATTATTTTATTTAAAAAATCAATGAATAAGTGAAGCTAGAAGTAAATGTAAAGGATGAAACGGCATGACTTACACAAAAACAAATGGCAGAATTGTTTGGAAAAGACATAAGAACTATTACTAGGCATATTCAAAATATTTATAAAAATGAAGAAAAAGAATAGTAGCAACATTATTCATATACTTTTTAAACTTTTTTAGGATATTATATAAAGATGGAAAGCAAACAATATATAAATAATACTTTAATAGCATTAACATTAGTTATTTCAGAATCTAATCCAAAAAAATAATTATAGATTTAGTTATGAATTTCCTATGTAACGACAAAGAAAAAACAAGATAAAATTAAATAAAAGAAAAAATACACTTATTAAAATGATATAAGTGTATTTTTGTTTATATATCTTTTTTACTAATAGTTTCTGTAGCTGGTACTTCTTGAGAATTATTTTGCATAAGTTTAAGGATAAATCTGCTAGCAGGTCCTGCAACTAAAATATTTAAGAAAAATGCTGCACAAAAGTTTCTTGGCCATCTTATGAAAAATTCAGTAAATATTGTTTGTAAATTATCTCCACCAAGAAGTCCACCAATTATAGTCATAACTAAAGACATCATAGTAACAATAAAGAAACAGTTAAATAAAATATATGCGTTTTTACTATCAGTTTTTCCTACAAATTTTCCAAGTAACATATGATTAAATTTTCCAATGATAAATGTTTCTAAAATATATGCTATAATTAAAGTTACTGGAAATGCAACTACGGCTGTTTTAATAGAATTTAAATTAAATCCTCCTAAGTGAATAGAAATATTTAGAAGCCCCATAAAAAATACCATAATTGCACACATACAAATACCAAAAACTATATTTTCTTTTTTATTTGTTGGCATAAAAATTCCTCCTTTCATTTTTTACTAATAAACTCTATAGTTCATTTACTCGCCACTATTTATTATAACATGTTTTTTTATTTCATGTAATAGTTTTTTTCAAAAAAATTAAAAATTTTTTAACTTGTTTTTTATCTTTTATTTTTCTATATTTTTACTCTTTTTATTTTTTACTTTCTTGATATTTTAAGCAAGTTATAGTAAAATAGTAAAAAATATTTATAAAATATAGAAAGGAAAAATATGTATACGGTAGAAGAATTTGATAGAGAAAAAACAAGAGTATTAAGGTATATCTTATATAAAAAGAGAACAGAACATGAAGTAAGAGCTAAATTTCAAAAAACAATAGAAGAAAATATGTTGGATGATATTATTGATTACTTAAAAGAAGCAGGATATATAAATGATAAGGAATACATAAAAAAAACTGTAAATAATTATATAGCAATTAAGAATTTGTCCATAAGAGAAATGAAATATAAATTATTAGCAAAGGGCTTAAACAAAAATGATGTAGAAGATTATATTTATGAAAACAAAGAAGAACTAGAAGATTATGAAACAAAATCAGCTGAGAATATCATTTATAAAAAATCAACTTCTATGGAAAAAGATGAGATAAAACAATTTTTATTAAAAAAAGGATATACACTAGAGAATATAAACAAAGCAATGGAGGAATAAATAATGGCAATATTAACATTAGAAACTAATAAGTATGCAATTAAGATAGATAATTTTGAAGGACCACTAGATTTGTTGTGTCATTTAATAGATAAAAATAAGATGAATATTTATGATATAAATTTAAGTAAGATTACAGACCAGTATATTGACTATCTAAAAGAACAAGAAAAATTAAATCTAGAAATAGCAAGTGAATTTCTAGTTATGGCATCTACATTATTATACATAAAATCTAAAAATTTACTTCCAAAACAAGAGGAAGAAGAAGAAGAAATAACAGAAGAAGAATTAATCAGAAGAATTATAGAATATAAGAAATTTAAAGAGATAAGTAAAACACTAAAACAAAACTATCTAGAATATTCAAAAAGATATTATAAATTACCAGAAGAAATAGAGCTCCCAAAACAAAAAATAGAAAAAGATTATGATAAAGATGTAATACCTAATGTATATAAAAATATAATAGAAAAAAATGAAGAAAAAATAAACCAAAATGCAAAAAATATAGAAAAAATAGCAATAACAGACAATTATACAGTTGCAAGTAAAGTAAGACAAATGTTTAAAGTTTTAGTAAAGCAAAAAAGTTTTATATTTAATAAATTATTTTCTTTAAAGAAACATAATAAACAAGAGGTTGTAACAGCTTTTTCAGGATTGTTAGAATTATCAAGAAGAAGTAAAGTAGAAACAGACCAAGAAGAATTGTTCGGAGATATTTTAGTAAAGAAATTTGATAAAAAGATATCAAACGAAAAATAAATTAAAAAAATAGGTTTAAAAAAGAAATTTTTGGAAAAACTAATATTAAATCCTCTAAGAAGGAGGGCGAAAATATTGGTTTTTCTTTTTATTGTTTTGATTTTAATAATTTTATTTATAACATCGAAAATAAGAGTAGAAGTAATAGATTTTAAATTTATATCAAAAATGCCTAAAAAGAAAAAAACAAATTATAAATTAGTTGTAAAGTTATGTATTTTAAATAAAATACCAATAGTAAAAATACCTTTAACAAAAGAAAAGATAATTACATTAAAAAATAAAGGTATGTTTAAAAATATCGGAATAAAAGAAATAGAAAGAGATTTAAATCCAGAAAATTTACCCAAAATAATAAAAGAAAATAAAGTTGATATAAAAAAGATTAAAATAAATATAGAATTTGGAACAGAGAATGCAAGTTTAACAGCCATTTTAGTACCAATAATTAGTACATTAATATCATTTATTATAAGGCTGAAAATAAAAGAATATAAAAATCAAAGTTTTAATATAAAACCACTATTTTTAAATCAAAACTTGGTTAATATTGAATTTTCAAGTATATTTGAGATAAAAATGATACATATTATAAATATAATATATATCTTAAATAAGAATAAGAAAAAAGGAGAGGGTAAAAATGAGCGAACATCCAATAGAAGGACTTATGCTTACAGCTATGAATAGTATACAAGATATGATAGATGTAAACACAATTATAGGAGAACCAATTGAAACTTCTAATAATATTGTAATTATTCCAATATCAAAAGTTTCATTTGGCTTTGCAGCAGGAGGAAGCGAGTTTAGTGGAGAGACTATTAATGAGTATAGCAAAAAAGAAAAGGAAGAAGAAATACAATACAGATTACCATTTGGTGGTGGTTCAGGAGCAGGTGTTACAATAAATCCAATAGCGTTTTTAGTAATACAACCAAATAATGTAAAGCTTATGCCTGTAACACATAGTTCTTCATTAGATAAATTATTAGATTATGTACCAGAAAAAAAAAAAAAAACAAATAATATAATGAATAGGTGTATTCAAAATAAAAAAGAACAGACTAATCAAATATTAAAAGATATGCAAAAAAAACATGATAAGAATATGAAAAAACAGCAAGATGACAAAAAAGAAATAGAAAGAAAAATAGATGAAAGCACAAAGAAAATAACAGAAGATAGGCATGAAAAAAATAAAGTAGAAGATGACACGGATTATGAATTTGAATATGATGAAACTCTAGAAGACGAGTGAGAATTTCTGGGACGGGGCTTTTTTGTCTCATTGTGTAAATTTGAGACAAAGCCCCGTCCCTAATTATTTCAACTTCTTAATAAATCTACCCAAGAGTAATATACTCTCTTTATAATAGAAAATAAACCAATTTTTTCCACATCATCTTTTGCTACAATATCAACTGTGGAAAGTATTTCACCATCAAGTGTAAATGAAATTTCTCCGAGCTTTTGACCTTTTTGTACAGGCGCAGATATATTTTCTTCTAATGTAAGAGTTTGTTCTACATTTTTGTCAGAACCTTTTTGAAGTAGAGTACCACTATTTTCACTTAAAACCGCTTCTACTTCATTTTTTGTACCTTTGTTTACAGTTACTGTTTTTACTACATCATCTTTTTTACCAAATTCTTTATATGAAAAAGTATTAAATCCATAATCTAAAAGTTTAGTTGCATCTTCAAATCTTATTTTACTAGTAGGAGCTTTCATAATAACCGCAATTAATGATAAACCATCACGAGTAGCACTAGCTGATAAATTATATAATGCAAGAGAAGTAGAGCCTGTTTTTAGACCTGTTGCACCTTTATAATTTTTAATTAGTTTATTTGTATTAGAAAGTTGTGATTTCCCATCTCTTAAAGTATCCATCCATATTGTTGTATATTTTGTAATAGTAGGATGCTTTTCTAAAAGTTCCCTTGACATTAATGCGATATCATAACTAGATGTTACATGGCCATCTTCATCTAAGCCATGACAATTCTTAAAAGTAGTATCATTCATTCCTAATTCTTTTGCTTTGTCATTCATCATTTGAACAAAAGCTTCTTCAGTTCCTGCGATGTACTCGGCCATAGCTACAACACAGTCATTAGCAGAATTTACACATATTGCTTTTAACATTTCATCTACTGTTAAAGTTTCTCTTGGATCTAACCATATTTGAGAGCCGCCCATTGAAGCAGCATTTTCACTACAAGGAACTTGATCAGTTAAACTAATTTTTCCACTATCTAAAGCTTCCATAATAAGCAGTATACTCATAACTTTAGTAACAGAAGCAGGATGTAGTTGTTCATGGATATTATATGCATATAAAACTTGCCCTGTAGTTTGTTCAATTAGAATCGCAGAACCACAGTCTAATCCTAAAAAATTATCATCTGCAATTTCAACATTGGTTTCTTCTATTGTTGTTTCAGCAGTAGTTGTGTTATTACTTATTATATTATTATCAGCAGCAGAGATTGTTTCATTATTTAAATTTGTACTATTATTTACATTTTGGACATTACTTATGTTATTACTATTATTAGAAGAATTATCTACAACATTTGCAGAAGTCTCAAGAGAGTCAGACCAAATATAGCCGAATTCACTTGCAAAACAAGGAATTATAACAAAAGAAAAACACATAGAAAAGATAAGAAAAAGACAAATACTTAATTTAAAAATTCGCATAAAAATCCCTCCAATTGATATTTAAATATATGCGAATAATATATTAAATATTCAAAAAGAGGGAATAGGTTAAATAGGTTTTATTGAATTAATAGTAACTGTTACACTTTTTCCATCTGTAGAAGCTTTTATTTTAATATCATTTCCTGTGTTATTTACAAATTTAAAATCGTAACTACCATAAGCAACAGCAGCATCTTTACCATCTTTAACATATGGGACATCATTACTGTGTTCATGTCTTTCTGTTACTTTTAATGAAGGAACAGCTAAAACGCTATTATAAAGAGTACTACTTACTTGACAATTTCCACCACCTAGGCCTTTAGTTTTATTACCATCATGGTCATAAACATCTGCTTCTTGATAACCTTTTGCTGAAGTTGCTTTTCCTACAGTGCTACAAAAAGAAAAAGTAGCTCCATTTTTAACAGTGGTATTGTTTAAAGTATTACAAGTGATTTTGATATTATTTTGTCTGGCGGAATCTTTAGAATATATTTTAGTAGAAAATGTTGCAAGTTGTTCTTCTTTATATTGTGGTTGATTTTTAGCTTCTTCTTGCTGTTGCTGTTGCTTAGCTTCTGCTTCTTTTTGCTTATTTTCTTCTTCCTGATTTTTTTGTTCTTCTGTAGCTTCATTTTCCGTAGTATTGTTTTCTTCTTGTGTGATATTTGTATTATTATTTTCTTGATTATTATTAGTAGTAGAAGTTCTTTCTGCTTCGTAATTTTGTTCATTACTATTGTTATTAGTTGTTCTTATATAAAAATATACTCCAACACCAAATAAGACAGCTAGAATAACTATTAGTAAAATCCAAGTTCTATTTTTTTTCATTTTTATCACCATTATTATTTTAACCAAAACAAAATATATTATTAATCCAAAAAATTCATTAAATTTTTTAAAATTAAAAAACTTGTTATTTTACATAAAACATGATAAAACTCAAAATAATAGCAAAAGCTATTTTAGGAAAAGATACTTTAAGATAAAGGAAGAAAGATGTCAATTATTCCTCTTTCAAAACATAAGGGTAGTTGGGTGGTAATATATTAAAGTAAACAAGTGGGAGTCTTATTTAGGATCCGGCGAGCTTTTAGGGACTTTTTTCTTAAAACAATTGACTTTTTTAGAAAATAAAAGTATAATTAATATGTAGAGTTTTTTAAGGAGAAGTAATTATGCTTGCAAAATATTGGAAAAAAATAGGAATGTTAATATTAATAATTGCATGTGTATTTAATGTAATGAGTAAACTTGTGCATAAATTATCTTTAAACAAAGAAATGCTTTATTCAGCACAGTATATGTTTGAACAGCAGGAAAATGAAGAAAATAAAGAAAATCAAACAAATTAGTATAAATTACTTGAAAAAAAGTAAAAAATATGTTATTATAAAAAACAGTCATGTTATTTAAATTAAAGAGAGGTGAACAAAATGAAAAAAGATATACAACCAGAATACAACCAAACAACTATTACATGTGCTTGTGGTAATGTTTTAGAAGTTGGTTCAACTAAAAAAGATTTAAAAGTAGACGTATGTTCAAAATGCCATCCATTCTGGACAGGAAACTTAAGACAAGACACAGTTGGTGGTAGAGCAGACAGATTTAAAAAGAAATATGGTCTTGAGTAATAAAAATAAAATAATTTTTTGGGGTAGAAATTTTATTTCTACTCCATTTTGTTTTTTACTTGCAAAATTTTAAAAAATATAATAAAATATGCAAGCAGGAGGTATAAAATGGATACAACAAACGAAGTAAAAGTGCAAGAAGAATATATAGAAAAAGTAAAAAAAATAAATGAAGGAAAAAATCCTAAATATAATATATTAACAATGGGATGCCAACTAAATGAAAATGATAGTGAAAAACTTTGTGGGATGCTTGAAAAAATGGGGTACACAAAAACTGATAATGTAAAAGAAGCAGATATTGCATTATTTAATACATGTTGTGTAAGAGAAAATGCAGAAGATAAATTGTTTGGAAAATTAGGAGAACTAAAAAGATTAAAAGAAGAAAAAGGCCTTGTAATTGCAATTGGCGGTTGTATGATGCAAGAAAAGCATATAACAGATAAAATAAAGGAAAGTTACCATTTTGTAGATATTTTATTTGGAACACATACACTATATAAATTTCCAGAAGACTTATATAAAGCAATTGAAGAAAAGAAAAAAATAGAAGATATAATAGATGTGGATGGAGAAATTTATGAAGGTTTACCAATTAAAAGAGATAGCTTGATAAAGGCTTCTGTTACGATAATGAATGGATGTAATAATTTTTGCACATATTGTATAGTGCCATATGTACGTGGAAGGGAAAGAAGTAGAAGTCCAAAAAGTATTATAGAAGAAGTAAAGCATCTGGCAAAATCTGGTTATAAAGAAATAACCTTACTTGGTCAAAATGTAAATTCATATTTAAGAGTGGAAAAAGAAAAAAATATACCATTTGATGAATATGAAGGTGTAAACTCATTTGCAACTCTACTAAGAGCAATAAATAAGATAGATGGAATAGAAAGAATACGTTTCGTATCACCACATCCAAAAGATTTTACAGATGATGTAATAGAAGCAATAGCAGATTGTGATAAAGTTTGTAAACTAGTACATTTACCGCTTCAAGCAGGAAATACTAAAGTATTAAAAGAAATGAATAGAAAATATACAAAAGAACAATATCTAGAATTGGTAGATAAAATGAAAAAGAAGATACCAAATTTAACATTATCTACAGATATAATAGTAGGATTTCCAGGTGAGACAGACGAGGAATTTGAAGATACTTTAGATGTCGTAAGAAAAGTAAAATTTGAACAAGTATATATGTTTATATATTCAAGAAGAGTTGGTACACCAGGAGATAAAATGCCAAATCAAATACCTGAAGAAATAAAGCATAAGAGATTTAATAAATTAAAAGAATTAGTCGAAAGTCAAATTGAAGAAAATAATCAAAAATATGTGGGAACAGTTCAAAAAGTATTAGTAGAAGGAGAAAGTAAAAATAATACTTTAATGCTTACAGGAAGAACTGATAGTAATAAAGTAGTAATCTTTGAAGGAGATAAAACTTTAATTGGAAAATTAATAGATTTAAAAATAGTATCAGAACATATGTGGTACTTAAAAGGAGAAGTATTAAATTAGTATTTGAAACAAAGAATGAAGAAAGAAAGGAAGCAAGATAAAAATGGCAGAATATTCACCTATGATGCAAAGATATTTAGAAACTAAAAAGGAATATCAAGATTGTATATTGTTTTATAGATTAGGAGATTTCTATGAAATGTTTTTTGATGATGCAATAACAGCATCTAGAGAACTAGAACTTACTTTAACAGGAAAAGATTGTGGGCAAGAAGAAAGAGCTCCAATGTGTCGGAGTTCCACATCATGCTGCAGAAATATATATATCAAAGCTAATTGCAAAAGGATATAAAGTTGCAATATGTGAACAATTAGAAGATCCTAAAAAAGCAAAAGGAATAGTAAAAAGAGGAGTAATAAGAGTAGTAACGCCAGGAACTGTAGTAGATAGCAATATGCTAGAAGAAAGAAAAAACAATTATATAATGTCTATTTATAAAACAGGTATTTATTATGGAATAAGTATATGTGATATATCAACTGGAGAATTTTATTCAGCAGAAATAAAGGATAATTATAATTTCCCAATGTTATTAGATGAGATTGCAAGATATACACCTTCAGAGCTTGTTGTTAACTCTATGATGGCAGATTGTAAGGAAGAAATGGATAAAATAAAAGAAAGATTTGAAAATATTTATGTAACAAAATTCAATGATAAATTTTTTACATCTGATTTAAATAATATAAATTTAAGATTTAATATTGTAGATAATAATGGAAGAAAATTAGAAGATATTTCTGATAAAAAATTAGCAATAAGTTCAATAAATGCTTTAATAGAATATATTGAAGAAACACAAAAAACTTCTTTAGACCATATAAATAAGATAACAGTTTACCAAATATCTAAATATATGGCATTAGATATAAATGCAAGAAGAAATTTAGAGATTACTGAAAAAATGAGAGATAAATCAAAGAAAGGAACACTTCTTTGGGTGTTAGATAAAACATCTACATCTATGGGAGGAAGATTACTTAGAAGATGGCTTAGTGACCCATTAGTAGATGTTAATGAAATTAATAAAAGATTAGATGCAGTAGAAGAATTAAAAGATAACATTATATTAAGAGGGGATGTAGTAGAGAACTTAAAAAAGGTTTATGATATAGAAAGACTTACAGGAAAAATGGCATATGGAAATGCTAATGCACGTGATATGATAACACTTAAAAATTCTTTATTTAAATTACCAGAAGTTAAGAAATGTTTATCTGAATGTAAATCAGAATTACTAAAAGAACTTTACGAAAAATTAGATGAACTTCAAGATATATATAGCTTAATAGAAAAATCAATAGTAGATGATCCACCGATGACTATAACAGATGGGGGAATCATAAAACTTGGATATGATCCAGAAATAGATAAACTAAAAACAGCACAAACAGAAGGAAAAAATTGGCTTATTAAACTAGAAGCAGATGAAAAAGAAAAGACAGGAATTAAAAATTTAAAAGTAGGTTTCAATAAAGTATTTGGATACTATCTAGAAGTTACAAAATCAAACTTAAATCTAGTACCTGATAGATATATAAGAAAGCAAACATTAACAGGAGCAGAAAGATACATTACAGAAGAATTAAAGAACTTAGAAAATCAAATATTAGGTGCAGAAGAAAAAGTTGTTAACTTAGAATATGAGGCATTTACAAAAATTAGAGAAGAAATTGCAAAAAATGTTGTAAGATTACAGCAAACAAGTGAAGTTGTTTCAACATTAGATGTTTTAGCATCATTTGCAACAGTTGCAGAAGATATGAATTATTGTAAACCAAATGTAAATAATTTTGGAACAATAGATATTAAAAATGGACGTCACCCAGTAATAGAAAAAATATTAGGAACAGGAAGCTTTGTTGAAAATGACACTCATTTAGATAAAGATGAAAATAGGCTTGCAATAATAACAGGACCTAATATGGCAGGTAAATCTACATATATGAGACAAGTAGCATTAATTACTTTAATGGCACAAGTAGGAAGCTTCGTTCCAGCAGAATCAGCAACCATAGGAGTAGTAGATAAAATATTTACAAGAGTTGGAGCATCTGATGATTTAAGTATGGGACAAAGTACATTTATGGTTGAAATGATGGAAGTTGCAACAATTTTAAAAGAAGCAACTCCAAATAGTCTAATAATTTTGGATGAAATAGGAAGAGGAACTTCTACATATGATGGTCTATCAATTGCATGGGCAGTTGCAGAATATATTGCAGATAAAGAAAAATGTGGAGCTAAAACATTATTTGCAACGCATTACCATGAACTAACAGAACTAGAAGAAAAAATAGATGGAGTAAAAAATTACTCAATTGCAGTAAAAGAAAAAGGTGAAGATATAATTTTCTTAAGAAAAATAGTACGTGGTGGTACTGATGAGAGCTATGGAATACATGTAGCTAACTTAGCAGGAGTGCCAAAAGTTGTAACAAATAGGGCAAATGAAATATTACGTTCAATAGAAAGAAAAAATGTATTAACAGGAAAGAAACAAGAGAAAAAAGACAAAAAGCAAGTAGAAGGCCAATTTGATATGTATAATTATAAACTAGCAGAAATAGCTCATGAGATAGATAAAATAAATCTAAATGAGTTAACACCAATTGATGCATTAAATACTTTAGTAAAAATAAAAGAAAAAATGCAATAATGTTGCAATTTGTCGAAAATTCTGATATATATAAGAAAAAGATGTAAAG